>DATNCZ010000169.1:0-3760 GCA_035553335.1 Gemmatimonadaceae bacterium | reverse complement strand
GCCCATGGCAAGCACCTGCTTTGCTCCCTCCAGCGTCCCTACGGTCAGATACGGTTTGAGATTCTGTATGACGCCCTGTTGCACGAACAGAAGCGCCAGAACGATCGCGCCAGGTATGAAGATGTAAATCGTGCCGCGGATGAGATCGGTCCAGAAATTCCCGAGATGTCCCGCGGAGCGATTCGCGATACCGCGCACGAGTGCCGCTGCAACGCAGAGCCCGACTGCGGCCGATGCAAAATTGTGAAATGCAAGCTGCATCATCTGCGACAGATAGGACATCGTCGATTCGCCGGCGTACGATTGCCAGTTCGTATTGGTAGTAAACGACGCGGCGGTCTCGAAGGCCTGCCGGTCCACCACGCCGGGAAACCGTTGCGGATCGAGGGGCAGGTGTCCCTGTGCGCGCAGCGCGATGTATGTCACCAGCATCGACACTGCGCTGAACAGCATCATCGCGATGAGATAGTCCAGCCAGTGCTGGCTCTCGCCCGGGTCGATCCCGCAGACCCGGTAGATCGTGCGCTCGAGCGACCCGAGGTAGTGCAGCGATCCGTCGTACACCCGCGTGAGGTATATCCCCGCGGGCTTCGTAATCAGGAGCACCGCCATACTGAAGGCGAATATCTGAGCCCACCCGATCCACGTCATCAGAACCTGTCCGGACGAAGCAGCGTATAGAACAGATAGCAGACGAGCACGAGGCTTACGATCGCGGCTACTATCGAATCGACGGTCACGAGTCGCTCCGGTCCGCAACGGCGTCGCGTCCCAACGCCCGGCAGCCATAGCCGAATGCGATCATCAACGCGAAGAAGATCAGCGTCGTCGCTACATAGATTGCGTCGTTCATGATGGTGTCTGCCGACCTCTGTACGGTTCTGGTTCGCTCCGAAACGCCTCGGCGAACTTCACTCAGGACGTTACGCGAGACGCCGTGCAGGGCGCACAAGGACGCGGCACCGCGGTACAAAGATTGTACAAAGCCGGTGCACGCCATCGCTCGTGCGGTCGCGGCTGGCCGTCCCCGTAGCGTTGGGGCGCCAATGCTGTAGACTTCACCTCGTGCCGCGCTCTGCCGTGATCATCGAGGACGACCCTCCCATTCGACGCGTGCTGCGCCACGCGCTCGAATCGGACTTCGACCGGGTAGTCGAAGCGGGTACCGCGGCCGCGGGCATCGATCTCGTGGCGTCGGAGCAACCCTCGCTCGTCGTGCTCGACCTGGGTCTGCCGGACGCGGAAGGGGTAGAGGTATGCCGGGAGCTGCGCGCGTGGTGCGTCGCACCGATCCTCATACTGTCGGCGCGACATTCGGAGTCCGAGAAGGTGGCGCTGCTCGACGCGGGCGCCGACGACTACATCACGAAGCCGTTCAGCACCGTGGAACTGCAGGCCCGCGTGCGCGCGCTGCTGCGGCGGGCGAACGTGGGCAATGCGCCGTCGCTGCGTATCGAGTTCGGACCGTACGTCATGGATCTCGCAGGACGAACTCTGCGGCGAGATGGCGAGATAGTTCACCTTACTCCGATCGAATGGGAATTGCTACGCACGCTCGCGGTGAACGCTGGACGAACTCTCACTCACACGCAGCTCTTCGGAGCCGTCTGGGCGGGGCGACGGTACGGCGACGCGCAGCAGTATCTGCGCACGCACATCGCCAACCTGCGACGCAAGATAGAAGACGACGTGCTCGACCCGCATTACGTAGTGACCGAGCCCGGCATCGGATACCGTTTCGCGGGGACGCCATGATGGAAACGTCATGATGGGAATGCCATGAATCGTCGTGCGATGGTGATGTGGCCAGTGTGGACGCTTGCACTCGTTGCGGTCACATTGCTCTTGCTCACCTTCCGCGCCGATCTCGACAAGGCCCACGTCATCCTCGTCTTTCTCCTCGTCATACTGGGCGCGAGCGCCGCCGGAGGACGGGCGCTCGGCGTTGTGTTGTCGCTCGTCGCGTTCGTAATCTTCGATCTGATGTTCCTGCCGCCTTACGGTACGCTGGTCGTTCGGAATCCGCTCGACTGGCTCGCGCTCGTGGCGTTCCTCGTCACCAGCCTCGTGGCGGCGCAGCTGCTGTACATGGCGCGAGCGCAGCGCGCGGCGGTCGAGCGGGAGATGGCTGCGCGCGAAGGCGAGCGACTCAAGGATGCGCTGCTCGCCGCCGTCTCACACGATCTCAGGACGCCCCTCACATCGATCAAGGGCCTGGCGCACGAACTGTCTCAGGATGGCGACGAGCGTGCGGCGATAATCGAAGAGGAAGCCGACCGGTTGAATCGCCTCGTTACCGACCTGCTCGACGCCGCCCGGATGAGCGCGGGGAATTTTCCGGTTGCCCCCCAGCCGAACGCGCTCGACGATCTGCTCGGCGTGGTCGTGCGTCAATTTGCCGGCCGGGCGGACAGGAATCGACTCGAAGTGTCGCTGGATCGTCCGGATGAGCTCGTCATTGGCATGTTCGATTTCGTGCAGACGCTGCGAATCGTGACGAACCTGGTCGAGAACGCGCTCAAGTATTCGCCAGTGGACGCGCACGTGCAGCTCTCCGGCGGCGCGGAAGGCGGGCGAATGGTGGTCCGCATTTCCGACCGCGGGCCCGGCGTCGCGGAGCACGGAGAGTCGCGCGCACTCGACACTGCATACGGCGACACGCGGAGCGTTTCTGCGGGCCTGGGGCTTTCGATCGCGCGTGGTCTCGCCGCCGCGCAACACGGCACCGTTGACTACGAAGCGCGCGCGGGCGGCGGAAGTGTGTTTACTCTCTTCCTGCCGCTCGCGCAGCCGGACGCGTCGTAGTCTCTGTGTAGCTACGGCACGCGGCGAGGGCCGGAACTGCCGTCGCCGTGCAGTATGCCCTCTCGCACCATTACTGCCTTCGCCGAGGCGTTCGGCGTCTCCGTAACTCTCACGCGTCCGTTGGCGCCGTCACGCACTGCGCGCAGGCCCGCCAGCGCGAGCACGGCGTCGACCGGCATCGGCTCGCGTCCGTCGATGTACCGCCGTCTGAATTCGTCGAACGACTTGCCACCGCTCGCCCGATTGATTGCCGACCACCAGTCGCCGCTCGTGAAGCCCTTGCCATGCTTGTAGGTGGTGTTGTAGAGGCTCCGCATCACGGTATCGAGCGAGTTGCTGTTGTTGCTCGCATCGCGGATCATGATGTCGAGAAGAAAGCCGGCCAGGCCGCCCTTTGGATAGTAGATCCCGCTCATGCTGTTTGCGGGATTTACCCACACCGAGAGCGATGCATCGCTCAACGACACCGCCCCCGCGTGATCGGCCGCCATGATATAGGCGGCAATCGCGTTGTAGAATCCCGTGCTGTCCGTGATTCCGCCGCGTACCAGCGCGACATTGGCGTAGTAATCCGTTATCCCCTCGCTCACCCAGAGCCACCTGGTCGGTTGCGCGTCGCTGTAGCGGTACGGCACCATGTCCGCGGGTCTGAGGCGCTTGACGTTCCACGAGTGGAAGAATTCGTGCGAGAACAGGCTTGCAGGAGTGTCCTGCAGCCGGGCAAGCGGTATCTCATCCATCTGCGAGTTCTGGTGCTCCAGTCCGCCCGCGTTGACGACCGTGTCGGCCACGAAGAAGATCGTGTAGTTCCTGAATTCAACATCGCGGAACACAGCCATCTCCGCCGGGACGAATCTGTCCACCCATCCAAGAAAGCGTGTCCGGAGCGCGGGAGTCATCACGGTATCGGGATACATGGCAAGCCTGATCCAGTGATTCTGAACGTTGGTGCTGT
>DATNCZ010000168.1:0-12860 GCA_035553335.1 Gemmatimonadaceae bacterium | reverse complement strand
CCGGATACGAGAACGCCGTATCGACGCTGACGCAGGAGTTGATGGGACTCCTCGCAGAGCTCAAACGAGGAGTCCCGTTCTTCAGCGGGCGATATCGCGCGCACATGCTATCGGAGCAGACAATCGCCGCGCAGGTTGGCTATTTCGCAACCATGCTCTACAACCCGAACAACGTTTCGGTCGAGGCGTCGCCGGTCACCTCGCGCCTGGAATTGGAAGTCGCGGCACAGCTGGCAGGCATGATCGGATACGATCCGGCGCAATCGTGGGGCCATCTTACGTCCGGCGGAACGGTGGCGAATTTCGAAGCTCTGTGGATCGCCCGAAACGTATTCTACCTGCCACTCGCCGCAGCTGGAGCGGCACGCGATCTCCACGTCGATCTCACCGTTGCGCTACCGGATGGTACTACCGCACCACTCGAGTCACTCTCTCTCCAACAGCTGCTCAACATCCGCACAACGGACTCGCTCGAGTTGTGGGACGCTCTCTGGCAATCGGATTCCCACGAACGCGTGACCCGGGCACTCGCAAACCATTCACTCTCCACGGTCGGCTACCAGGACTACGGACGCCGCCTGGCACTGGATTATGGCGATCCGCTGCCAGCCAGTGTCATTCTCGTTGCATCCACAGCGCACTATTCGTGGGAGAAGATCATCCGTGCACTGGGAATCGGATCCAATCAGATTGTCCGCATTCCGGTCGACAGTCACTTTCGCCTCGATACAGGGGCACTATGGGACACCGTACGCTCTCTCACCAGACGACGCGTCCCGATCATGGCATGCGTGACAGTTTGTGGAACGACTGAAGAATCCGCCGTCGATCAACTCGACGAGGTTCTCGCTGTACGCGCGCGCGCTGCGACAGAACTCGGTGCCACATTTCACGTCCACTCCGACGCGTGCTACGGCGGTTACGCAGCCGCGGTGACGTGGAGCGCGGACGGCAACCGGCGCTCGGCTGCCGACATCCGGGCATCGTCAGGCTGTGACTGGCCGAGCGAGCTGTGGGTTCGTGCAATGGCCGCACTGGGCGAGGCGGACTCCGTCACGATCGATCCGCACAAGCTGGGTTACGTGCCCTATCCGGCAGGAGCATTTCTACTGAAGGAACGACGCGCGCGCGAGCTGGTCGCCACCGACCCGCCCTACCTCGCGCCGACGGCAGGGCTCGACTCCGCCGAGGATCTCTACCTCGGACGCTTCATCTTCGAGGGATCGAAGCCCGGCGCGGCAGCGGCGGCGGTGTGGCTGAGCCACAAGGTCCTTCCGCTGAATGAGACTGGCTATGGTCATCTCATCGAACAGACTGCCGCCGGTGCGCGTCGCCTTTACGATGGATTGTACACGGCCGATCTCGCGCCATTCCGCGTTGTGCTTCTACCGCGACCGGATATCAACATCATCTGCTACCTGGTTCATCATCCGTCACTCACGACTCTCGATGCCGTGAACGCGTTCAACGAGCGCATCTATTCGCTGATGAGTCTGGAGGTGGCTGGTGCGACTCCGGAATACATCATATCCCGAACACGATTCCAGACACCGATGTACGATGGAGCGATCACGACGTTGCTCCACGAGCTCGGCGTCTGCACCGAAGACGACTGGAAGCGTGCTGGCAGCGATGGACTCGTCATCCTTCGGTCCACGGTGATGGATCCGTTTTTCGCCGCGCCTCCGCCCGCCCCGGATCACATCGCCGGCTTCATCACTGCTCTGCGGCACGCGTGCGACGCCGCGCTGGGCTAGCGCTCACCGCCAGCCCCTGACGCGCTCTCCGCTACCGGAACGCCGATAAGCTCGCGGGCCCGGGCCAGCGCAGCGTCGATGTTGTCGAACAGATTCTCCTTGCCGATCTCCGTGAGTGCCGGCGATCCGGTGAGTGCGACCATCGGTTGCATGTGCACGTCGGAAAGGAGAACCGTGGTGCCATCCTTCCTGGAGCGTCGCGCCAATTCGCTCAGCGTGTACATACCCGTGGAATCGAGCGCCGGCACGTAGCGCATGCGAATTATGAGAACGCGCGGCTTGCGAGCCACCTGCCCAATCGTATCCCTGAACGCTTCGGCGGCGCCGAAGAAGAAGGGTCCGTTGATCTCGAAGACTTCGACGCCCTTCGGTACGGACCTCCGATGTATTGCGTTCGGATCCGTCTCATATGGATCGCCGGCATGTGCATCCTCGTCGGACTCGTCTGCAACAGAGCTGATCTGCGTCACCTCGGCCATGCGGCGAATGAACAGGAATGCTGCCAGCACCATGCCGACACCAATGCCAACTGTCAGATCGACCAGCAGTGTCAGCAGAAATGTCGTGAGCAGCACTGCCACGTCACTCTTGGGAGAGCGCAGCTCCTTGAGAAACGTTCGCCACTCACTCATGTGGTACGCGACGACGACGAGAATCGCAGCGAGTACCGAGAGTGGAATGAGTGCCGCCCACTGTCCCACGAACACCGTGATGATCAGCAGCGTCAGCGCATGCACTATTCCAGCGACCGGAGTGCGTCCGCCGTTCTTGATGTTCGTCGCCGTGCGTGCGATTGCACCGGTCGCTGGAATACCGCCGAACAAGGGCGCCGCAAGGTTGGCCACGCCCTGCGCGACGAGCTCCATGTTCGAGCGATGTCTGCTGCCGATCATTCCATCTGCAACAACAGCGGACAGCAACGATTCAACAGCAGCGAGAAACGCGATCGTGAACGCTGGACCGACGAGTGCGGATACCTGGGCGAGCGACAGATGCGGTACCGCAGGATGAGGTACTGACGCCGCGATCGTGCCAAACCTGGAACCGATCGTCTCGACGGGAAGGTGCAGCAGCTGTGCCACCGCTGTCATCACGATCAGAGCAACGAACGGCCCCGGGATGCGCCGGTTCACGCGTGGCCACAGCAGAATTATCGCCATCGATGCAACGGACACACCGAGCGCAGCTGGAGTGATCCCTCCTGCGTGCGCAGCGAAGGCCTGCCACTTCGCGATGAACGCCGACGGAACAGTACCCATCGAAAGTCCGAAGAAATCCTTTATCTCTCCGGAGAAGATGATCACCGCGATCCCACTGGTGAAACCAGTCACAACGGGCCGCGGAATGAATTTGATCGCGGAGCCGAGCTTCGCCAGCCCCATGACGACGAGTATCACGCCCGCCATGAGCGTTGCTACGGTGAGGCCGTCGATCCCGTATTTCTGGACGATGCCGTAAACGATGACCACGAACGCACCGGTCGGCCCACCAATCTGAACGCGCGAGCCGCCCAGTGCAGAGATTATGAAGCCAGCCACGATCGCGGTCCACAGACCGCGACCCGGCGGAACGCCACTCGCAATTGCGAAGGCTATGGCGAGTGGGAGTGCGACGACTCCGACGATCACTCCCGCTGTAAGATCGCCAAGGAACTGATCGCGATCGTACGTCTTGAGCGTGGTAACGAGCTTTGGAACTAACACCAGGACACTCTGTCTTCGCTGCGACGCCGGAGAGCGCTATCCATTCGCCGCGCGACCTGTGACCTCGTCAAGGTGGATGCGAAACACCGAATTGCGGAACGGCGTTGGATCGTTGGCCGTCAGTGTTTGAGGTATGAGCGCCCGAAGCAACTCGACGCCGCGATTGAATGCGGGATCCTGTCGTATCGATGTGTCCGCATCTATCAGATAGAATGCGCCCTTGACCACAACGCTCGACCAATGGAAGAGGCCGTGGACCTCGTCCACCTCGAACGCAACCCAGGGATGGTGCGCGATCGTCGCGAGTTTCGTACCGTGACTCGTACGACCGAATATCCAACCGGCATCGAACACGTAGTTGATCGGCTCTATGTCCACGCGATCGTGCAGTGAGAATGCGATTCTCCCGACGTTGTTGCGAGCAAGGATCTCCTCTATCTCACCGCGGTCGAGCTCGCGAAACCGCGGAACGCCTGTGTCCGACGCTCCGGTATCGTGCCCGGAATCCGGCTGGTTCTTCATGGCAACCTCCTGCTGCTGGTGAGTTTGTACTGAATGCCTGCAACTTCATCCCGGTCAGTCAGCGGCACTGATTCGCGGCAGGCTGACCGTGAAACGACTGCCTTCTCCGATCTTGCTTGCAACAGCAATGGTTCCACCATGTGCCTCGACGATCCCCTTCGCAATCGCCAACCCCAGTCCCGTTCCCGCAGCGGAGCCGCGCGTATGCCAGAATCGATCGAAAATGAATGGGATGTCCGCTTCGGAGATTCCGCGTCCCGTATCCGCCACCACGACCTCGAGAACTTCGCCCCGCGCGTACGCATCGACCGAGACCCGTCCACCCGAGGGGGTGAACTTCACCGCGTTCCCTATGAGGTTCGCTATCGCCTGTGCCATTCGCTCGGCGTCAACGGACACTTGCGCGAGCGGTTCCTCCAGCGTGACTACAAGTGCGACACCGCTGTCAGCCGCTCGCCGCGTGAAGAGTCCCGCGGCCCGCGTCACGATCTGGCCCATGTCCTCACTGTCGTGGATTACCGACAGGACTCCCGCTTCAATCGCGGACACATCGAGCAGATCCTGAATCATGCGCGACATCCACGTCGTCGATTCGTATATGGTCTTCGCCAGATCGCGCCGCGCTACAGGATCGGACGGCGGTGTGTCCGCAAGCACTCGCGAGCACATCGCGATCGCACTGAGCGGATTCCTGAGGTCGTGTGACACGACTCCCAGTATCTCGTCCCTGGCGGCCGTTGCGCGCTGCGCGTGCTGATACAGTCGCGCGTTGTCGATCGCGAGGGCTGCACGCGCGGCAAAATTTCCCGCGATGATTGCCTCACCCCGGTCGTTGCCGCGCGGCGTGCCGGCTTTCAGAAATGTCAACACGCCCACCGGCTGGTCGCGCGCAATGAGCGGTAATTCCTGCCTTGTTGCATCGGAAGATGCCGCTCCACTCAACAGCTCGGCTCTTCCGTGCGTTGCGCGACGAATCTCCCCCGACTCGTCGATCACTTCGATGATACAGGCATCTGCGAGCATCGGCACGGGAAGACGCACCACGGATGCGATCGTGGCCTCGTAGTCGAGTGAACGACTGAGCGCGATACCGACGTCAGCGAGAAACCGCTGATGCGCTTCCATCTGCCTGCGATCGGTCACGTCGCGCACCAGAGCGGTATATAGCCGGCGGCCATCCGGCGCATCCAGCTTGAGAATGGACGCTTCGGCTGGAAACTCCGTTCCGTCCTTCCTGAGGCCGAACACTTCGCGCCGATGACCCATGAGTCTGGCCGTCTCCGTGGATTCGCCGAATGCGACGACGTACGCGGCGTGGGTCGCGCGGAACTGCAGCGGCAACAGGGCGTTCAGGTTGGTGCCCAGTACCTCGTCCTTCCGATATCCAAAAATCTGCTCCGCGCCGCGATTGAAGTGCACTATCTCCTGCGCCTCGTTGATCGTCACAATCGCGTCCGCCGCGACCTCCACAATCCTCTCGTACATGCCGGCCGACGGTGGCCGCGATGGTGATCCGGACGGCGGGGCCGGAGGGGCCGGATTGGCCGGAGGGGTACCGGCGCCGCTGGCCTGACTCTCGTTGATCATGGCTATAAACCTACCACGACCAACGAAGATGACTACCGGCCAATCGCCTTTCGTCGGCTACTTCACAATCAGCGCCGTCACCATCCCGAACATTCCGTGCTCCGACTCCGCGTGAGGCAGAATGTGACAGTGGAACGCCCAGGTGCCGGGGTTGTTGCATTTCACCAGTACGTCCCAGCGCTCGCCAGGAGCCACGTTGAGAGTGTCACATTTCCATGGCTGCGGCTGGGCCCACCCGTCCTTGGCTATCACCGTCATGTGCATGCCATGCAGGTGCATCGGGTGGATCATCATGCCCTCGTTCATGAAGCGGATCCGCACCGTCTGCCCGAGCTTGGCGACGATCGGCTCGGTAGCTGGAAACCCCTTGCCATTGATGGTAAAGCCGTTCAGCCCGTCGTTAAGAATCAGTACGTGATCGACGTCCGCGTGTGGCTCTTCCGAGCTGTCCTTGGGCTCCACGATAAATGCCCCGAGCAGGCCGAGGCTTACCTGTTTGGTGGAGTTGTGGTGCGAGTGATACATGTGCGAGCCGTGATTCGGCGGTACGAACTCGTACGTGTAACTCTGTCCGGGCTTGATTGGAGGCTGCGTTATGAACGGCACTCCGTCCTGGGAATTTGCGAGCTCCACACCGTGAAAGTGGATCGAGGTGGACTCCGGCAATTCATTCTTGATGTTGACCCTGACGCGGTCTCCTGCGCGAACGCGCATCATCGGACCAGGAACCATTCCGTTGTAAGCCCACGCCTCCGTAACCTTTCCCGGCTCGGTCTCCCACTGCATTCTCCTTGCAGTGAGGTCGAACACCTTCACTCCGCGCTCGATGCGTGGTGCGAGGAGCTGATTCCCTTTTCCCTTGCTCGCGGCCGGGAATGCCTTGATGCCGGCCTCGTGCATCTTGTCCATCGCATCGGCAGCGGCGATGGACGCAGCACTCACGTCGTCGGTACCGAACGCGACTGGAGGTGATACTGGCGGGGTCGCCTTTGCCACTGCTTTCGGCGCGCGCTCGGACGCGGCGACAGGCTTGCATGCGCTCAGCAGCGTTCCAGCAACCGCGGCAACTGCGCCGTTGCGAAGAAACGAACGCCGCGACTCACGCCGCGATGCCACTGCGTCAACAGCGTCTTCCATGGTTTCGATATCGATGCTCGATCTGCTCACGGTATCCGTCCGGTGGGTTGCGGATGATGTTCTCCGCAACCTACCAGCCGGCGCTCACGCGTTCAGTCGGGAGAAAGTGGAAAGTCGCTAGGGGAATCCCCTACAGGGGACGGAAACGAGAAATGCGCCCGTTGCGATATCAGCCGGAATCGCAACGGGCGCATTTCTCGAGTTGCTGCTAGTTGGTCTTTTCCGTCGGATTCTTGACGTACCTGTCCAGCCACGTAACCGTCTCCCACATCACATGCCGCAGGCTTTCGCGAGAGGTGTATCCATGTGGTTCCAGTGGCAGCTGCACGTATCGCACGGTGCCGCCGTTTCCCTTGATCGCGGCGAACATTCTCTCCGACTGGATGGGGAACGTTCCGTCGTTGTCGTCATTCACGCCGTGAATCAACAGAATCGGCGTCTTGATCTTGTCTGCGTAATAGAAGGGCGACATCGTACTGTAAATGTCTTCTGCCTGCCAGAACGTACGCGGCTCCGCCTGGAATCCGAACGGAGTGAGCGTCCTGTTGTACGCACCGCTCTCGGCGACTCCGGCACGGAACAGCGTCGAATGTGCCAGCAGATTTGCCGTCATGAATGCACCATACGAGTGACCACCCACTGCGACGCGATTGCGATCGCCGACGCCCAGCGAATCTATCGCGTCGATCGCCGCCTTCGCACTGGCCACGAGTTGCTCGACGTAACTGTCGTTCGGTTCCTTGCCGTTCTTCGCAACGATCGGCATCGATGGCCCATCCAGAACTCCATAACCCGCCGCGAGCAGCAGCAGTTGGCGATCGCGCGGCAGTGACGGCCGTTTGAACTCGTACGGCGATCCGCGCACTTCCGAAGCGGCCGCCGCCGAGAGGAACTCGCGTGGATACGCCCAGAAGAAGAACGGAAGCCGACCCTGTGATTGCGTGTAGCCAGCGGGCAGATACATCGTCGCCGAGAGCTTGACGCCATCCGCTCGGGTGTACGTGATCAGTTTTCCGGTGACGCCGGCGAACGCCGGTGCCGGATCGGAAAGCTCCGTGAGCTTCGTGGCAGCATCGCTCCCCACTTCACGCCGGAAGAAATTCGGCGGCTCGGTCGGTGACTCGCGCCTGGTGACGAAGCTCCTCGCTGCCGGGTCGGTCAGCGATGCAACGAATTCGTAATGGTCGCCCGAGTTCTGCCAGATGCGACGCTTGGCTCCGTTCTGCATGTCGATCGCATCCAGGAATGGACGGTCGCCCTCGGCCGACGCACCATCGCCCGTGAGATACATCGTGTGACCGTCCGCGGCGCGAAGCGGCACCATGCGATCGCTCGTGGCGTCGTACACCATTACAAATCTGCCCGGATCACCGTAACGATCCTCCGAGCTCCGATCGAACAGTACGCGTGCTGAAGCAGGAGAGGATGGATTCACCGCCCATGTGCGCAGCTTCGCCGTACGCGACGTGCCTTCGTTCACAAGTGCCAGATCGGGATACATCCAGGTGATCCCGCGATAACGCATCTCGAGATCCATGAATGGCTGTGGCGCACTCGTGAAGGGAGCAGAAATGAAACTCACGCGGTCGTGCCTGTCCATCTGCTTGCGGGGATCACCGCCGTCCAGCGCCTCGACCGTGAACACGGTGGCAGGCACGTCCGGCCGCCAAGACACAACACGTATTCCAGCCGCGACGGCGTCGCGTGCACTGGAGACATTATCCGTGAGCGGCCTGTCAGTGACGGTGCGTGCAACCTTCCCGTCCAGCGACCACACCTCGATGCGCTCCGGAAAATCGTTCAGCGCGACCTGATACGAGTACGGCCGATGCACCGTGCGCACGAGCAGCCACCGGGCGTCGGGCGAGGCATCGGCGCGAGTGTGAATCCCCGGCTTGCCGACATTCCTGCTCGCTCCGTCCGGCGTGACGATGGTAATCTGATTGGTGAAGTAGTAATCGAACAGCGCTTCGTCGTGCTGGTTCTTGAGCAGGTACTCGATAGTGCGCACTGGTGCCGCGCGTCCGTACGATTCCTGTACTATGGGCCCAGTCGGTGTCTGGCCATCGGGTGGTGGCGCGCCACGTCCCGCCACGTTCATGAGACAGACCAACTGAGGCGCCTTCGACAGCCAGTCGCATCCACCGGTGACCGTGTTGATCGTGTATGGTGTTATCCGCTTGGCCGTGTGCGTTGCAACGTTCACCATCCAGAGCGCGGTCCCGTTGCGCGTTGCTTCAGTCAATGCGACGTACTTTCCGTCGTTCGACCACGACGGCGCGCCGAGTTTGCCGTGCAGGCCAGCGGCCGACACCGATATCTCCGTTGCGGTGGATACTGGGAACAGCTTGATGCCCATTCCGAGCGACCTGTCGACCGTCGTGTACGCGATCATGTGACCGTCAGGACTCCACGAGTACTGCGCGATGCGTCCACCGGTCGGCACCGGAACCTGCTTTGCCGCGCTCCCCGTAACCGGCTTGATGCGCATCGACCGAATTCCCACGGTGTCCACTCTATAGCTAGCGATCGGATGAAACCGCCGACCGGCCAGATACAGAGTCGGCTCCGCCATGTCGGCAATGGTCGTGACTGCCGGCTCGCGCGCCGCGATCACGATCCACTTGCCGTCGGGACTGACACTCCCCGTCGCCGCGGGTGGTGCGTCCAGAATGCGACGGATGGATTCAGGTGGTTCCTGATAGCCTTGCGATGACGCCACTCCCTGCGCACCAGCGCGAGTGGCGATTGGAACGGCGGCCACCAGTACGGCCGCACAGGTCGTGATCCGGGCGATGAGCGACATTGGGTCCCCTGTGCGCGACAGCGCAGGTATAGTGGTTACGTCGTATCTACGCCGACCAGACGTGTACCGTTGCCGACCAGCTGTCAAAGGTGACCGCCTACGAAATCACCTCGTCCGTCGTGAGCCCGACCATCTCGAGCAACTTCAACGCGTTGCTCGATGTTGCCTTCCCTGGCCTCAACTTGTAATCGAACGACATCGTTGCACGACCATCCGCGCTGCGCGAGAACACTTCCTGAAAATGAACGTGCCGCGCTGCGTGCTCCAGCGCGCTTGCGTCTGCAAGTTGAAGATCGTGCGTCGTCACTGCTCCAATCGCACCGAGATCCATGAGCCGCACCAGCACGTGCCGCGCCGCAATCAGACGCTCCGCGGAATTGGTTCCGTGCAGAATCTCATCCAGCAGATACATCAACTTTCGTTGATGCGATTCCTTCACCGCCTCGGCCGCGTCCACTATCAGCTTGAGTCGCTCCAGCTCGGCCATGAAGTACGACACGCCGCGCGCGAGTGAATCCTGCACGCGCATGCTGGTATGGAGCAACACTGGCGGACACGTCATCGCTTCGGCGCACACCACCGATCCCGCTTGCGCTAGAACGACGTTCAACCCGATGGCACGCAGCAGCGTACTCTTCCCCGCCATGTTCGAGCCGGTCACGAACAACAGTGTTCGTTCCGGTCCAACCGTTACATCATTGGCGACCCTGATCGACGCTGGCAGCAGGGGATGGCCGAGCGCCGTCGCCGATACGATTGCGGGATCACGCGCGTCGATAATGGGAAACACCCAATCGGGATTGTCGTGCGCAAGCGTGGCGAGTGCCGCGAGACTCTCCACCACGCCGATTGCCCCGAGCCATCCACCGATGTGCTTTCCCGTATCATGCTTCCATCTCGTCAACAGATATGCGACGTGAAAGTCCCACAGCGTGAGCGCCTGCACGACAAAATGAAGCATCGGCGATAATTTCACATCGGCGCAATCAGCCAGTCGCTCGAGCGCGCGCATCTGACCCGTCGCGTTTGCATCGCCAGTGAGATCGCCTTGAATGTCCCGCAGTGCATCGCACTCGAATGACTCCGTCGCCACCAGTTGAGTGACGGTCGCGTATCCCTTCAACATGTTGCGCTGGCCCTGAACCTGACCGAGCGCCACTCTCAAGGGTTTCTTGAACCGCGCGGTAAGGGCGCCGCCGAGCGCGATCGGGATGAGCCAGTATGCGCCGGAAATGATCCCCACCGCTTGCGCCACAGCCAGGAGTACCAGCGCGACCGGAAGCGCGATTGCCGCCACGAACACCCAGGCCTCGTCGGCAGTCCAATCTTCATGATTCGCCCACTCGACGAACGCATGCAGCCGGTCGGGACCGGCCGTTATTCGCCGCGTATGAAGCACCAGCTCGTCCCGCCAATCGATCCGGTCCTTCAATTCAGCGACGGCTTTCTGGCGCTTTTGTAAATCGCCCACTGACGCGGGTGCCAACAACCATGACGCGAGCGTCGTACGTCCCGGCGCAGCGCTCACTCCCGGGAACAGCTGAGCGAGCGAGGCCGATCCGAACACGTCGAGATCGTACGCATAGGGATGCGAGACTGGCACGTCGGTCCATGGACGTGGTTCGAGCGCGGACCATTCTCTCCCAACGCGATGCACCGCCTCTTCATTGATCAGTACGAGATCGGCGAGACGTGTCACCCGGGTCCTGAACCGCGAGCTGCGCCTGACCAGATACCAGAACAGCACGATCGTGATGATCGTAGCGGCCGCGGGCATCGAGCGCATCGCGAGCCCTGCATCGACCAGCCACCACACAGACACCGCGGCAAGCACGAATGCGACCAGCCGCAGATTGGCAAGACGACGCCATTGCCGCGCGGCGACGTCGTGCGATGCACGCAGACTCGCTATTCGCCTCGCGTAGAACTCCGCGACGTCATTTTCATCCGTCACTTGGCATCTCTCGGTCATTGGCTCGGGCCAGGTAGCCGCTGGCCAGGCCAGGCCCACCAGGCGTGCTCGCGAAAGGTATGATACATTGCGGCAGATAGGCGCGCTCGTCGGAACCTCGAATCCTCCCTGACCAACTCTCGCATGGATTCTCTGATTACGCTGGCCGAGTCGCTCGGGATCGCGTACGCTTCGGGAATCAGCCTCTACGCCACTGTCGTCCTCGTGGGGATCGGGGAGCGCTTCGGCTGGATCGGGCCCCTCCCAGGCCTGCTGTCCGCACTCGCCAACCCGATAGTCATCGGAGTCGCGCTGGTTCTCGCGATCGTCGAGTTTCTTGCCACATTGATCCCCGGGGTCGCGTCCGCATGGGAAGCGACTCACACGCTGATCCGCACACCGGCCGCGGCGGCACTCGCAATCGCCACTGCCTGGCACGCCGATCCGGCGATCATCGCCCTCGCAGGATTACTTGGCGGCGGACTCGGCCTGACCACCAATCTTGCAAAGCTCGGTCTGCGCACCGCAGTCGACACATCGCCCGAGCCAATGAGCAATGGAATCGTCAACGTCGCCGAGCTCGGGGTCGTTGCAACGATGAGTTACACGTTGTGGCAACATCCGATAATCGCGCTCGCGGCTGCGCTGGTATTGCTCGTACTCGTCCTGCTGCTCGTTCGTACGGTCTGGCGCGCAATCCGCAATCTGCTGACCGGGAAGCCAGCGGCGTCACGTGCGTCCGGCGACATCACGCAGGGACGATAATGCGAGCAGATCTGTTGGCGGCCGCCCGGGACTAGCGCGTGGCGCGATCGGAAGGCGCGACCCACGCGCGTCCAGTCGCAAGATCGAGCGTCACGTCCCATTTACTGAGAAAGGGCACGTTGATATTTCCATCCATGATCATGTGATCCATTACTCGAGCTGGCGCTGTCACCGGGATCTTTCCAGCAAGCGTGAAGCTCACCTGCTGCATGGCTTTCGATTCCGGATCCATTTTGAACAACGACGCGATGTGCTTTCCGATTATGATCGAATTGCCGCCGCCCGAGTCCAGTTCCATCCATGCCATTCCCTCCGGGGTCGGCACGCCGATATCGACTGTGAGCGCAAGCCCCTCGGCGTCACGCACGATGCGAATCGGCACTTCCGTTCCATGCGCGATGCGTGCTGCAAGACTCTCCGGACTCTCGACGATGATGGACCGACCGGAGAATGCGAAGGTAATCGCGCGGCCCGCGAACAGATCGAAGCCGAGTGACCCATCGAGGCGCGGCTGGCCCGGCTTGAAGAATTTCATCAGGTCGAACACGATCACACTCGGCGCTGCAAAGTGCTGACCGGCAGCATCGAATGTGATGCCGTCACAGTGCGGAGCGTCGATCCGTTCACCGTTC
>DATNCZ010000167.1:0-6401 GCA_035553335.1 Gemmatimonadaceae bacterium | reverse complement strand
GGTTCCGGCCGTTCCGGCGTTCCGGACGTTCCGGCGGTTCCGGCAGTTCCGGCGGTTGCGGCAGTTCCGGCGGTTCCGGCCGTTCCGGCGTTCCGGCGTTCCGGCGGTTCCGGCGGTTCCGATGAGCCCCGGCCGCCGACGAATTGCGGCGGTTCCCTGCCTAGGACAGCAGCGCCCCGGCGCGCCCCCGGCCCTCGCCGGAGATACGCAGCAACACCCCGACGCCCAGCCAGCTCGCAAGCATGAACGAGCCGCCGTAGCTGAAGAATGGCAACGGGATTCCGGTAATCGGCATCAGGTTGAGCGTCATGCCGATGTTCACCACGACGTGCACCAGCCAGCACGACATGAGCCCGAACGCGGCGAGGCTGCCGAATGAGTCGTTGGCCCGCGATGCGATCCGCGTCGCGCGAAGCAGCAGGGCCAGGAACAGCGCCAACGCCAGCGCGACTCCGATGAACCCCAGCTCCTCGCCTACCACCGCGAAAATGAAGTCGGTGTGCTGCTCGGGCAGGAAGCCGCTTCGTTTCTGGGTGCCGAGCGTGAATCCGTTACCGAGCAGGCCGCCCGATCCGATCGCGATCTTCGATTGCAGAACGTGATAGCCGGAAGCGCGCGGATCTGCCGACGGATCCAGGAACACCTTGAGCCGGTTCTGTTGATACGGTGCGAGTTTTTCCCACAGTATGGGCGCAATTACGCCGGTCACGACGTTTGCGACGACGAGCACTATCCCTTCGAGCAGATACGGTTTGTACCACAGCACGAGCGCGATCAGAACGAGGAACCACGCCCCCCACAATCCCGTACTGAACGACAGCACGAGGCTCACTACCGGACTCGCGAGCAGTACCAGCAGCGGCCACGGTACGCCGGACCAGAACAACATTCCGAAAAAGATTCCGACGAATACGATAGCCGAGCCGAGGTCGGGTTGCAGCATGATCATCGCGAACGGCACACCGACAACCAGTCCCGGCTTCCATAACTCCAGCAGTGACTTGGGCGCCTCTCTTCGCTCTGCGAGCACCTTCGCGAGCATCAGCACGACGATGATCTTCGCAAGCTCGGCGGGTTGACCCAGTCGATGACCGCCGATCGCCAGCCAGCTGCGCATGTGTCCGTTCGCCCCGGTTCCCGTGCCGAGCACGAGCAGTGACGCGAGCGTGAAGAGGGTGAGCAGATAGGCCGGCCACGTGACCCACTCGATCAACCTCACCGACGAGTTGCCGATGCCCCATGCGCACAGTACGCCCAGGCACAGCCACATCAGCTGCGATTTCCAGAGCGGAGCGACGTAAGTCGGTATGTCCGTCTGTCCAGCGGAATACACGATCGCAACACCGAACAGCGAAAGTGCAATCGCCGTCGCCGCCAGTGGATAGTCGGTGAGTGTATTTCTGAACATCAACCCTCCGACTGAACGGCCGTCACAGGTGCGACCTTGAGATAGTGCGCTATGATGGAGGACGCGACGTGAGCTGCGCGGCCGCCGTGTCCGCCATATTCGAGCATCACCGCCACGACGATCGTGGGTTTGTCGGCCGGCGCGAAACCTACGAACCACGCGTGGTTGAGCTCGACACCGTTGACTCGCTTGCCAGTCTGAGCGGTTCCCGTCTTGCCCGCGAGCATTATTCCCTGAATGCGCGCCGACTGCGCTGTTCCCTGGCCGATGACGCCAGCGAGCGCCGTGCGAAGCCCGTCCATCTGCTGTTGATCGAGCTTGAATATCTGAGTTCTGACCGGAGCGCGCTTCACGATCTCCGGCGTCGGCGCCTTGCCGTCAGTCGCGAGCGCGGCGTAGAATTTCGCCATGTTCACGACAGTCTGCGAATTCTCGCCCTGGCCAATTGAAAGGTTGAGAGTCACGGCATTGCTCCAGCCACGCGCACCGTACGTCTTGTTATAGTAGTCCACCGCGTATGGCCACAGCGCGCGCTTCTCATCCGGAAGATCGATACCGCTCTTGTCGCGCAGTCCGAGCGATATGCCGCCCGCGATCATACGCGACAGGCCGATCTTCAGCCCCAGCTGGTAGAAGTACACGTCGCACGACACCTCGATCGCGCGAGCCAGCGATATGCTGCCGTGCCCTTTCTTGTCCCAGCACTTGAAGTACCTGTTGCCGTACTGAAAACCACCGGTGCACGGTACCGGCATGTGCTCGTCCAGCGTCACGAGCCCGTCTTCCAGACCGGTGACGGCAGTGGCGAGCTTGAATGTCGAGCCCGGAGGATAACGGCCCTGAGTCACCTTGTTCACGAGCGGACGACGATCGTCCGCAAGCAATCCCTTCCAGTAGTCGGCCGGTATGCCGCCGGTGAACTTGTTGACGTCATAGCTTGGCGCACTGTACAACGCGAGCACGCCGCCATCGCGCGGATCGAGCGCGATCGCACCGCCCACCAGCGAATCGCCGAACACAGCCGCGACGTACCGCTGCAGATCGAGATCGATGTTGGTATGTAGCGGGGGGCCGGGCTCCGGATTGAGATCGAGCCGCGGAGTCGCCTGACGCACCTGGCGTCCGCGCGCATCGACTTCGTCATAGCGGACACCTTCGCGCCCGCGCAGGACCTTTTCGTATTCCTTCTCGATGCCGCCCTTGCCGACCAGCTGGCCCGGCTTGTACCCCTCGTACGCCGGCGAATTGAGATCCGCGTCCGTGACTTCGCCGGTGTAGCCGACGAACGACGCAACGGCCGGTCCATCGGGATAGAACCGCTTGGGCACAGACTGAATGATGAGCCGCGGGAAGTTGATGCGATGCTCTTCGAGCACCGATACCACACTCATCGACGCGTCCGACATTATGAGCGTCGGACGATTGGGATCACGTCGGTAGCGCCGCAATGCGGCGTCGATCTGATCCGGAGAGAGCGATATGACGCTCGATAGATGTCGCAGCGACGACTTGAGCGAGTCGGTGTTCACCGGTGCGATCGACACTGCATAACCTGGCAGGTTCTCGGCGATTATGTTGCCGAACCTGTCGTAGATGATGCCTCGCGGCGCAGCCAGTGGCAGGGCACGGAGACGATTCTCCTGCGACTGCAGCTTGTAACGATCGTGCTGGAGCACCTGTGCGTTGAAGAACGCGCCCATCAACGAAAGGATGACCACAGCGAGCCCGGCCTTCGCTACGCGTGAGCGGCGGGCAATGTCGTTCGGATGAACGCTCACCCTGGCGCTGGCTCCAGAAATGGACGCGTCACGATAAGGAACAGGACGCCCGCAAGCGCGGTCGCGGCAGCCGACAACGGCGACCAGAGAACAAGTTGCTGCACAAGATCGATTCCGGAAAGCCGATGCTCCGCGATAAAATAAACGATATCGAAGAGCCACTTGCCTGCAAAGAAGAACATGGCGTTGAGCGGCAGGCTGTCCGCAAAAAACACAGCCTTGAGCCACGACGCAAGATACGCGACGAATATCATGGCCAGCGCGCCGGCCCCGAGAGTGTCCGGCGATAGCGAGTCTGCGATCAGTCCGACCGCGAATCCGATGACCACGGCACCCGCAGGGCGAACCCGCACCGACGCGGTAAGAACCGCGAGCAGCAGAAAGTCGATCGGCGCGCGCCAGCCCAGCAACGGCCGGAGCGTGAAGTGCAACAGTACCAGCACGGCAAACGTGATGACTGCCCGGAAGACTCCAGTTATCGTCATGCTGTAGCCGTCATGGTGGCCGTCATGGATTGTGCGGAACCGGCACAGAATCGCGTCGTGCTGGTGCGCGACGCGACGTATCCCGGTGCGTGGTATCGACCCGAACGCTGTCGCGGCGCAGAATTGGACGCCGCGCCCTTGCAAGACTGTCCGGTGGAACGATGCTCTGCTCCGGGACTCCCGCGCGTCTCAGGCTGTCGCGAGTGATGGAGTCCTGCACCGCCTGACGCGCAGTTGCCTCGGCGAGCGCGGCCGTGCGTGCGAGCGAGTCACCCGCGGCCACAACCTTCCGGACGGACGAGTCTGCGATAGTGCCGACAGCCCAGACGTTGTCCACGCCAGCGGTGGCGCGGTCCGGGCGAAGTATCATCACTGCATAAACGTCCGCCGGAAAGACAGCCGGACGGATGAGATACGTGCGAGCCCACGTTTCGGCTGTCTTAGTCTCGCCGATCACACGTCCGATCGGAATGCCGCGCGGGTAGACGCCGCCGAGTCCGGAACTCACGACCATCGTTCCCGGCTTGATGGAGGTGCGGAACGGAACCCCGCGCATTTCCATGAGATAGCGCCCTGCACCTGACTCGAGATGTGGCTGCACGATTCCGAACGCGGAGGCATCCTCGGACATCGCGCTTACGCGAAAGTCGGGATGAGTCCACACCATCGCGTGGCTGATCATCGGATCCACGTTATCGACGACGCCGACGAGGCCCTCGGGCGCGACGACGGGGCTCAGTTTCAGCACACCGGCGCGGGAGCCCGCGCTGAGCGTCACACCAAATTCATCGCGTACCCCGCGGCCGTGCAGTGCCTCGGCCGGGACAAAGCCCCATTTGAGGCGGCTGCCGAGTCCGAGAATCTCGCGTAACCGCGCATTCTCGGTTTCCAGCGCTCCCACGCCCATTTCACGCAGCGCGATCGAGTCGCGCCGCGATACCACCGAGTCGTGCATCGTGAGGGCGCGGCGGGTCTCCTCCGCGCTCTGCTGCAATCTGAGCAACGGAGCCAGTATGCTGCGCCGGAGGCCGCTCGCGATTGGTTCGCGCACCTGCGTCGGAAGGACGAGCGCGATCAGCGAGAGAACCGCGCAGACGACCAGTACGGTGCTATCGATCCGATTGTTCGAGCGTCCGAGGCGCGCCACCCTCTACCTCAGGGCGAGAGAACCGACCAGTACTTTTCTTCGTCGTCGAGGATCCGGCCGGTGCCGCGCACGACGCACGTCAGCGGATCTTCGTCAACATGAATTGAGAGGCCGGTTTCCTGAGCAAGTAGAACATCGAGGCCGCGAATCAGAGCGCCGCCGCCAGTCATCACGATTCCGCGATCGACGATGTCGGCCGCGAGTTCCGGCGGCGTGATCTCGAGAGCGCGACGCACGGCATCCACGATCTGCTGGATCGGCTCCTGCACCGCCTCGCGGATCTCGGATGAGTGAACGCGCACCGTCTTTGGAATCCCCGACACGAGATCGCGTCCCTTCACGTCCATCTCGCGCTCGTCGCCGACCGGATGGGCGGAGCCGATCTGAATCTTCACCTGCTCCGCGGTCGCTTCGCCGATCAGCAGGCTGTGATTCTTGCGCATGAACTGGAGAATCGCCTGATCCAACTCGTCGCCGCCGGTGCGGATCGACGTGTCGCTGACGATGCCCGAAAGCGCAATTACTGCAATTTCAGTAGTTCCGCCACCGATATCGATGACCATGTTGCCCGTCGGCGTGTCGACCGGGAGCCCCACGCCGATCGCCGCCGCCATCGGCTCGGCGACCATCATCACTTCCTTGGCGCCTGCGCCGAGCGCGGAGTCACGAACCGCGCGCTTCTCGACCTCCGTGATCCCCGAAGGTACGCAGACGATCACGCGCGGCTTGACGCGGAAAACGTGGTTTTCGATGATGAGCGCCAGGAAATAGCGCAGCATCTTCTCGGTAACGTCGAAGTCGGCGATGACGCCGTCCTTCATGGGACGCACCGCCAGAACGTTTTCCGGCGTACGTCCGAGCATGCGCTTGGCCTCCAGACCAACGCCCTTCACCTTCTTGGTTTCGCGATCGAGCGCGACGACGGAGGGCTCGTTCAGAACGATCCCTTCACCCTTTACATAAACAAGAGTGTTCGCGGTCCCGAGGTCCACGGCGATCCCGGTCGCCGGGAAGAAGGACCCACCTTTGAAGAACGGCCAGCGCATGCGTGCTTTCCTACAAGTTACGAGGGTGGTACCGGACTACTTGAGGAACGTGTCCGGATCGGATAACGGCATTCCGAAAGCTTCGGCCACACCAGGATAGGTGACCTTGCCCTCGACGATATTGAGGCCCTTTCGCAACGCGGCATTATCGCGAAGCGCCTGCTTCCAGCCCTTGTTCGCGAGAAGCAGAGCGTACGGGAAGGTAGCATTGGTGAGCGCCAGCGTGGAGGTGCGAGGCACGCCACCAGGCATGTTGGCCACTGCGTAGTGGATCACGCCGTCCACCACGTACGTTGGATTTTCGTGCGTCGTCGGATGGCTCGTCTCGAAACAGCCGCCCTGGTCGATCGCAACGTCAGCGATCACCGAGCCCTGCTGCATGGTCTTGAGATCCTCGCGACGGACCAGCTTGGGTGCCTTGGCCCCGGGTATCAGAACGCCTCCGACGACCAGGTCGGCGGTACGGATCTGTTCCAGGAGATTGTGCCTGTTGGAATAGATGAACGTCACGTTGGCCGGCATGACGTCGGAGAGGTA
>DATNCZ010000166.1:0-15410 GCA_035553335.1 Gemmatimonadaceae bacterium | reverse complement strand
GCCGATGAAGCTCGCGCCGATCACGATTGCGCGTCGAGAAGCGGGCGCCTTGGAGACCACCGCGCGGCTGTCCGCGAGCGTGCGCCAATAGTGTGCGTGCCGAAGATTGCCGCCGGCTACGGTGAGCCCTATCGGCTCGGTGCCGGTGGCGAGGAACAGCGCTTCATAGACGTGGCGGCTGCCATCCCGCTGCTCGACGCGCCAGCAGGAAATCGGATTTGGCGCCGGCGGTCGCAAGTTCTTGCCGGTGCGCAAGCTAAAGCACGCATGATGCCAAGGGCAGCGTAGCGCATTGCCAACCAGCAGTCCGTCGGCGAGCGGCGCACCGCAAGCGTGCACATCGCACCGAAGTCGAATACCTCGTCCCCGCACCGCGCGACGAACCGGCGATGGGCGTCACGCGCGTGTCGCGGGACATCTCTATTCGCGTCCCTCGACGCCGACGCCGTACACATGGACCATTTGGCCACCAAGCCAACCGGAAACGAAGAGCAGCGCTACACCGACGATCGACAGCACGACGGGAGCACTCAGGCCCGCAGGCATGCCGGCGACCTCGCTCGCGCGCAGCCAGATGTTGATCGCGTACAGCACGACGACAGCGAGATTGATCGTCATGTGGGTCAGCGCGATCTTCTTGACCGGCGCAGCACCTCCCTTATAGAAGAGCAAGTCGATAAATCCCGGAATCGCCGCGCACAGCGCGCCGATGAAGCCGCCGACCATGCTGAAAAATGCGACGGTGGACCACGCATCGCCGGCAGCGCCCGCCGCACGAATCAGATCGCACGCCAGGGAAAAAATCCAGAGACCGATCGGGAAGACAATCAGCATCGGGTGGATCGGATGCTTGAAGATGCTTGCGGGAGTGCGCATGGGGGGTGTCCTCGCTCGATTGCCGACGCTACGCGCGCAGGCAGGACGACGGAAGCGGCAAACCTCGACGGACAGAGTCAGGTGTTCTCGACGACAACTGCGACAACAGGGCTCAAGGAGCAGTCAAGCCGCAAGCGATTGCGAACTTTACGAGGCCCGCGAAGCAATCGATATCGAGCTTCTGCATAAGGCGGCTGCGATAGGTGTGGACCGTCTTGGGCGAAAGAAACAGCGCACGGGCGATGTTGGCCGTGCTTTCGCCGGTGGCGATCCGTTGCAGGATCTGGCGTTCGCGACTGCTCAGCTTCCCGAGCGGATCCGTCGGCTGGTGCGGGTGAAGGTAGTTTTCAATCACCGTTTCGGTGATCTTCTGACTCAGATACGGGTGCCCCGCATGCACGCTCCTTATTGCAGTCACCAGCTCGTCACCGGCCGACTCTTTCAGAAGGTAACCCTTGGCACCGGATTCGAGCGCCCGAAAAACGTACTCGGAGGCTGCATGCATGGAAAGGATTACCACTTGCGTCAGCGGAGAGCGCTGCCGTAGCAGGCGCGTTGCGTCGATCCCGTCCAGCGCAGGCATCGCAATGTCCATGATCGCCACGTCAGGCTTGACGTCGGCCGCCTGGCGCACCGCTTCCCTGCCGTCCCGGGCCTGCGCGACCACGGTCATGCCGTCTTGCGCCTGGAGGAGCGCTGCCAGGCCATCCCGGAGGACCGAGTGATCGTCGGCCAGCAAGACTCGAATCGTCATTTCATCCTCCGTACGGTCGCATTCACACGCGTGCCGGCTCCAGGACTCGACACGACCCGCAACGATCCCCCCACCGCGCGCAAGCGCTGTTCCATGATAAGCAAGCCCAATCCATTCGATACCGAGGTGGCCCGGGCCCCGGCGTCGAAGCCGCGACCATCGTCCTCGATCGCCAGCGAAGCGCTCTTGGCGTCGGCGGCCAGAGTTACGCGTGCGCTCGCGGCACCGGCGTGCTTCATGACATTGGTAAGTGCTTCCTGAGTGATTCGGAATAGCGTCATCGCAACGTCGTGTTCCAGTCGTGCTGCCGGGCGCTTCACCGCAAGGAGCACGCGAACTCCAGTGCGGATGGAATACTGCTCACAATATGACTTCAGCGTCTCCGCCAGTCCACGATCGTCGAGTAGCGCGGGGCGCAACGCGGCCGCCACGCATCGCACGCTCGCCACCGCGCGTTCGACCAGCGAGATGGAATCGTCGAGTCGCGGACCGAGCCCGGACTGCCGTTCGGTTTCGAACTGCGCCTTGATGACCTGCAGATTCAGTTTGATACTGGCGAGATCCTGGCCGAGTCGATCGTGCAATTCTGCGGACAGATCACGTCTTTCCGCCTCCAAGGTCTCGGCGATGCGACTCGACACCGCCTCTAACTGAGCTGCGTAGGCGCGCGCCCGTGACTCGGCGCGCTTGCGCGCGGTAAGGTCGATGACGGTCGCACGCGTATGAAGAATCGTGCCTCGGGCATCTCGCACCACCCCGATTCGCAGGAATGCGTCAAGAGACGATCGATTCTTCCGGACCAGTCCTGCCTCGAGCTCTGCAACATCCGACCCCATCGTCAGCGATGTGAACGCTCGATCGTAGGCGCGCGCGCCTGCGGTGGAAACGATGTCCGCGAACTTTCGGGTGCCCACGAGGTCCTCACGGGTGAACCCGAGCCATCCCAGCTCGGTTCGGTTCATCCGCAGGATGGTGCCCTCGGAACTTACGCTGTGATATCCGCAAGGGGCGTTTTCGTAGAAATCGTGGAGGGTGTAGTTAGCTCGGTGGGCGCTGCCGGCACGTCCCGCGAAGGGGACGCGCGGTGCGCTCGAGCGCGCAGATTGGTCGCTGATCTCGTACATGCTGTGTCGAGCTTTGCCGATTGTCTGCATCCGGCCGCGGTGATATTGGTGACGATTCAATCACGCGCGAAATTGCAGGTATGTACGTTGCCGCACATAAGATGCGAGAGGCGCTCGCGACAGTGACGATCGGCCGTGCGAAGTGGACGCGTCGATTCAGGCAGTTCGACGGCGCGAGAGGTCCGGCTGATGGAGGAGGGTCGAAATGCAGCTCGGCATGATCGGTTTGGGACGCATGGGCACCAACATGGTCCGGCGTCTCATAAAGGGGGGGCACGCCTGCACGGTCTTTGACGTCCAGGCCAAAGCGGTCGACGAGCTCGCGGCTCAAGGTGCGGTCGGCGCGACCTCACTCGAAAACATGGTCGTCCGACTGCCGAAGCCGCGCGTCGTCTGGTTGATGGTTCCTGCCGCGGCAGTCGATTCGACGTTGGCATCGCTGACACCGCTGCTCGAGGTCGGCGACACGATCGTCGACGGTGGCAACTCCTATTACCGCGACGATATCCGGCGCGGCGCGGAGCTGAAGCCGCGAGGAATCCACTATGTCGATGTCGGAACGAGCGGAGGCGTTGCCGGACGTGATCGCGGGTACTGTCTGATGATCGGCGGCGACAAGGAAACCGTCCAGCGTCTCGTGCCGATCTTCGCCACGCTGGCCCCGGGTGTCGAAGCGGCTCCACCGACGCCCGGGCGGCAGAAGAGTGGAAGCACCGCCGATCGGGGCTATCTGCATTGCGGTCCGCAGGGTGCCGGCCACTTCGTCAAGATGGTTCACAACGGCATCGAGTACGGCATGATGGCGGCGTATTCCGAAGGCCTGAACATTCTGCGCAACGCCGACGCCGGAAAGCGCGCACGCGACGCGGATGCGGAGACGGCGCCGTTGCGCGACGCGCAGTTCTACCAGTACGAGCTCGACCTCCCCGAGATCGCAGAGGTATGGCGCCGCGGCAGCGTAATCGGCTCGTGGCTGCTGGATCTCGCTGCCGCCGAGTTGCTGAATGACGCCAGCCTGAAGCAATACGCAGGCCGCGTATCGGATTCGGGCGAAGGTCGCTGGACGATCGCGGCTGCCGTCGACGAAGCGGTCCCGGCTCCTGTTCTGAGCGCCGCGCTGTATGCGCGCTTCAGCTCGCGCGGCGATGCCGACTTTGCCAACCGGGTGCTGTCCGCGATGCGGCACGGATTCGGCGGTCACGTGGAAAAGGTGAACCAGAGCCGGCAAGGATGACGATGCAGACAGGGCATTCCGACGCTCTGGTGTTCTTCGGCGCCACGGGTGATCTCGCGTTCAAGCAGATCTTTCCTGCGTTGCAGGCGCTGGTTCGTCGCGGCCAGCTCGACCTCCCGGTCATCGGAGTCGCCCGACCGGACTGGAGCCTCGATCAATTCCGGGCGCGCGCGCGGGAGAGCCTCGAAAAG
The DNA here is from genome assembly GCA_035553335.1 of Gemmatimonadaceae bacterium. Taxonomy (GTDB): domain Bacteria; phylum Gemmatimonadota; class Gemmatimonadetes; order Gemmatimonadales; family Gemmatimonadaceae; genus Fen-1247. Next base: position 11,231 of record DATNCZ010000166.1, on the reverse strand, counting down.
CACGGCAAAGTGGATCCCGCAGCATTCGCGAAGCTTGCCGCGCAGCTTCGCTACATCGCGGGCGACTATGCCGCCGCCGGAACCTATGAGCGCCTGCGCCGGGCGCTTGGTGACGCCGCGCGACCATTGCATTACCTCGCCATCCCGCCGGACATGTTTTCGGCAGTCGTCGAGGGGCTCGCCTCGTCAGGCTGCGCCAGGGACGCGCGCGTGGTCGTCGAAAAGCCCTTTGGCCGTGACCTCGCCTCCGCGCAGGCTCTCGACGGCACGCTGCACCGGTGGTTTCCCGAAACAGCGATCTTCCGGATCGACCATTACCTCGGTAAGGAGGCGGTCGAGAATCTGCTCTTCTTCCGGTTCGCCAACGCCTTCCTCGAGCCCATCTGGAATCGCGACCGGATCGCGAGCGTGCAGATCACGATGGCCGAGAACTTCGGAGTCGCGGGTCGTGGTCAGTTCTACGAGGGAGTCGGCGCGATCCGCGACGTCGTCCAGAATCACATGCTGCAGGTCCTCGCGTTGCTGGCGATGGAGCCACCCGCCGCGGGGCCGGAACCGGTACGCGACGAAAAGCTGCGGGTGATCCGATCGATGCGTCCGCCCGCACCGGCGGAGGTCGTTCGCGGCCAGTTCAAGGGCTACCGTGACGAGAAGGGCGTCGCTCCCGACTCGCAGGTCGAGACCTTCGCTGCGTTGCGGCTGCGTATCGACACATGGCGCTGGGCAGACGTTCCGTTCTACATCCGGGTGGGTAAACGCTTGCCGGTGACGAGCACCGAGGTCATGGTCAGGTTGAGGCGACCGCCGCAGGCGACATTCGGCACTGCAGCGACCGCGCCGAACTACTACCGCTTCCGGCTGAGCCCCGATGTCCTGCTCTCGCTCGGCGCCCAGGTCAAGATACCCGGAGAGGCGCTGATCGGAGAAGCGGTAGAGCTCGTCGTGCGACGTCATTCCGGTGACGGGATGTTGCCGTATGAGCGCCTCCTTGGTGATGCCCTCCACGGCGATGCTTCCCTCTTTACGAGCGGCGAGTGCGTCGAAGCTGCATGGCGCGTGGTCGATCCGATTCTCGGCAGCGTTACACCCGCGCTCGAATACGAGCCAGACACCTGGGGGCCACGGGCCGCGGAGCTTCTCGCTGCCGACGACGGCGGCTGGCACAACCCCGCACCGGACGCCACGATGGCATGAGCGAGGTCGTTTTCCTGCTCGATTGCGACAACACGCTGCTCGACAACGATCGCGTTCAGGAGGATCTGCGCAGCCATCTCGCGTCCGAGTTCGGTCCGGCGAGCCGCGATCGATACTGGAACATCTTCGAGGAGCTGCGAGTCGAGCTCGGCTACGCCGACTACCTCGGTGCATTGCAACGCTATCGCCTTGGCCACCTGAACGATTCGCGTCTGCTTTTGATGTCGTCGTTCCTGGTCGACTACCCGTTCGCGAGCCGGCTCTACCCTGGCGCGCTCGACGCCATCCGGCATCTCCGGAAGTTCGGGTTGACGGTCATTCTTTCCGATGGAGATGTGGTGTTCCAGCCGCGCAAGATCGAGCGCTCGGGGTTGTGGGCAGCAGTGGAGGGCCGCGTTCTGATTTACATCCACAAGGAAGAGATGCTCGATGCGGTGGCTGAGCGCTTTCCGGCGAGGAGCTACGTGATGATCGACGACAAGCTGCGCGTCCTGGCCGCAATGAAGACGGTCTGGCGAGACCGATTGACCACCATCTTCCCGCGCCAGGGACACTACGCGCTCGACCCGAGAAACCTCGCCGCGTATGCGCCCGCCGACTTGACCATCGAGCGGATCGGCGAGCTGGCGACGTTCGATCTGGCGGCGCTCCCCGGCAACCGGGCGCCGGCGCGAATTTCGGGGAAGTCCGCATGAAGACCACCGTACAACTGCATGATCTCGGCCAGAGTCTCTGGCTGGATAACATCACGCGCGGGCTTCTCGCCGACGGCACGCTGCTTCGCTACATCCGCGAGCTCTCGGTGACCGGACTCACGTCCAATCCGACGATCTTCGACAGAGCCATCAAGGAGGGGGGCTTCTACGACGCCGCGATCCGGCGGGAGACTGCCGAAGGCAAATCGGGCGAGGCGCTCTTCTTTGCGCTCGCACTTGCCGATCTCATCGAGGCGGCGGATCTGTTTCGCCCGACGCACGACAGCACCGGCGGCATCGACGGCTGGGTGTCGCTGGAAGTCTCGCCCCTGCTCGCGAACGATACGGCGGGAACCATTCGGGCGGCCGCGGGACTCCATCGGCGCGCGCGGCGGCCGAATCTGTTCATCAAGATCCCGGGCACCGCGGCGGGCATCCCTGCGATCGAGGAGTCGATCTTCGCCGGCGTGCCGATCAACGTGACACTGCTCTTTTCCAGCGAGCAGTACGTCGCGGCTTGCGGCGCCTACCAGCGTGGCATCGAACGCAGGATCGAGGCGGGACTCGATCCGTGCGTCGACTCGGTCGCATCGGTCTTCGTCAGCCGCTGGGACGTCGCGGTGAAGGACAAGATCCCGTCAGCGCTTCGCAATCGTCTCGGGATTGCCGTTGCCACGCGCGCGTACAAGGCCTACCGCGCCGGGCTGGCCGCGCCGCGCTGGCAAAAGCTTGCAGCTGCCGGGGCTCGCCCCCAGCGGCTCCTCTGGGCGAGCACCGGGACCAAGGATCCGGAAGCATCCGACACGCTCTACATCGAAGCGCTGGCGGCGCCCGACACCATCAGCACGATTCCCGATGCCACGTTGTGCGCCTTCGCGGATCACGGTGTGCTGCGGGGTGTATTGCCCGCCGACGGTGGCGACGCCGAGGAAGTGCTGGGCGAGTTCGAAAGGGCAGGCATCGACGTGGCGGCGCTCGCCGCCCGGCTTCAGCGCGAGGGAACCGAATCGTTCGACAAGTCATGGCGGGATCTCATGGATCGCATCGCCTCGAAGAGCACGGAACTGGCGCAGCCCTCATGATTCCGGGCTATGCTCGGCCGCTGTATCTGCTGCCGTTCGACCATCGTCATTCCTACGTGACCGGAATGTTCAAGTTCGTGCCTCCGCTCACGCAGGAGGAACGCGACCGGGTGGCCCGCAGCAAGCAGATCATTTACGACGGCTTCAGGCAGGCGCTCGCCGATGGCGTGGCAAAAGAGCGCGGCGGCATCCTGGTCGATGAGGAATTCGGCGCCGACATCCTCCACGATGCAACCCGCAATGGCTACGCGACCGCGCTGTCGACCGAGCGGAGCGGGGTGGACGAATTCGAATTCGAGTACGGAGAGGCCTTTGCGGAACACATCGAAGCGTTCGAGCCGACGTTTGCCAAGGTCCTCGTGCGCTACAACCCCGAGGGCGAAGCGGCGGTCAATCGACGTCAGGCGGCTCGGCTCGAACGGCTTTCGAATTACTGCCGGACCGCACGTCAGCTCTTCATGTTTGAGCTGCTGGTGCCGGCAACGAAAGCGCAGTTGGATCGTGTCGGTGGCGACACGAGGGCCTACGATCCGGGCATCCGACCCGCATTGATGGTGAGAACCATCCGCGACCTGCAGGACGCCGGCATCGAGCCTGATGTCTGGAAGGTCGAGGGACTCGCTTCCCGCGGCGACTGCGAGCGCATCGTCGAAGCCGCACGGCGTGACGGTCGACACGATGTCGGCTGCATCGTACTCGGGCGTGGCTCCGACGAAACGAAGGTCGTCGGCTGGCTCGAAGCCGCCGCGAGCGTTCCTGGATTCGTGGGCTTTGCGGTCGGACGCACCACCTTCTGGGACGCGGTAGCCGACTTCGAGGCAAACATCGCAACCCGCGCGGAGGCTGTGTCACGCATCGCCCGGCGCTACCGCGAATGGGTGAATGTCTTCGAGCGGGCGCAGGAGCAACGCTAAGTGCGCGTCACCGACACGCATCACCAGTCGACGAACATCAGCCCGCTGGCAGGGAAGCCGGCACCGCCGGCACTGCTGGTCAATGTCCCGCGGCTCGTGACCGCCTATTACTCCGAGATACCGGATCCGAGGATCGCGGCGGAACGCGTCGTGTTCGGAACCTCCGGGCATCGCGGCTGCGCCTTCGAGCGCAGCTTCAACCAATGGCATGTCCTCGCCATCACCCAGGCCATCTGCCGCTACCGGGAGCGACGCGGGATCACCGGTCCGCTGTTCCTCGGCATCGACACGCACGCCCTCTCGGCACCGGCGGGCTCCAGCGCGGTCGAAGTGCTCGCCGCGAACGGTGTCGACGTCATGCTCGCGCGCAACGACGAATACACGCCGACTCCCGCGGTGTCGCACGCCATTCTCAGGTACAACCGCGGTCGCAGTACCGGGCTTGCCGACGGCATTGTCGTCACGCCGTCGCATAATCCTCCGGACAACGGCGGCTTCAAGTACAACCCCCCCAACGGAGGGCCGGCTGACGAGAAGGTGACAGACTGGATCGAAGCGGCGGCGAACCGATTGCTCGAGCACAAGCTCGCAGGCGTGAAGCGCGTTCCTCTTTCGAAGGCGCTGCGCGCCGCCACGACGCACCGTTACGATTTCCTGCGCAACTACGTCAACGACCTCCGGCGCGTCATCGACATGGATGTGATCCGTGGCGCCCGCATCCACCTGGGGGTCGATCCCATGGGCGGCGCCGGAGTGCACTACTGGGCGCCGATCGCCGAGCGCTACCGATTCGACGTCACCGTCGTCAACGACGCCGTCGATCCGACATTCCGATTCATGACCGTGGATTGGGACGGCCGCATCCGCATGGACCCGTCCTCAGCCTATGCAATGCAGCCGCTGATTGCGATGAAGGATCGCTTCGATGTCGCGTTCGCGTGCGATACCGACCACGACCGCCACGGCATCGTCACTCGCAGCGCAGGGCTGCTCCCTCCCAACCACTACCTGACGGTCGCCATCGACTACCTGTACCGGCATCGACCGCGATGGCCGGGGAAAGCGGCGGTCGGAAAGACCGTGGTCAGCACTCAGTTGATCGATCGCGTCTGCGCGGTGCACGATCGCGCCGTCTATGAGGTTCCGGTGGGCTTCAAATGGTTCGTCGGCGGCCTGCTCGATGGATCGCTCGGCTTCGCAGGCGAGGAGAGTGCGGGCGCCTGCTTCCTGCGGCTCAATGGCAGCGTCTGGACCACCGACAAGGACGGCATCGTTCCTGCGCTGCTGTCGGCGGAAATGGCGACGCGTGTCGGACGCGATCCCGGTGAACTATACCGGGGGCTCACCCACGAATTGGGTGCGCCTGTCGAAAGGCGCGTGCAGGCCGCGGCGACGCCCGCGCAGAAGGCGCGGCTAGCACGCATGACGCCGGCACAGTTCCGCCACAAGGAGTTGGCGGGAGAAAAGATCGAGTACGTGCAGGATCGCGCCCCCGGAAACGATGCCTTGATCGGCGGTCTAAAGGTCGGCACCAGGAGCGGATGGTTCGCCGCGCGCCCTTCGGGGACCGAGGATATCTACAAGATCTACGCCGAGAGCTTTCGCGGCGAAGCGCATCTGGAGAGGATCCTCGCCGAGGCCCAGACGATGGTCGATTCCGCACTGGGTGCGAAGCGCGCGGGGGCCCGACCCAGGACGCGGTGACGATTGTCGCGGAGCTTCCATCGCAGGCCTCAGCAGGAGCGCAAGACATGGAATTGCCGGATGCAGTCGCCGCCGAGCTCGACGCACTGCAGCGCGACACCTTCAGCTACTTCGCGAACGAGACCAATCCGCGCAACGGGCTGGTGCTCGACAAGACCGCGCCCGATTGGCCCGCAAGTATCGCCGCGACCGGCCTCGCCCTCGCCGGGTACCCGGTCGCGGTCGAGCGCGGCTTTATCACGCGCCCGGCAGCCGCCACCATTGTCCTCACAACTTTGAGATTCTTCCGCGACAGCCCGCACGGCCCCGAGGCGGACGCCACCGGCTACCAGGGCTTCTACTATCATTTTCTCGATATGCAGACGGGCCGGCGCGCGTGGCAGTGCGAGCTGTCGACCGTCGATACCACGATTCTTCTCGCCGGCGTGTTGACCGCTGCCGCGTACTTCGTCGCGGATACGCCGGAGGAAAACGCAATACGCGCCGTGGCCGACGAGCTCTATTGCCGCGCCGATTGGACCTGGGCACAAAACGGCGGTGCGACCGTCACGCACGGATGGAAGCCCGAAAGCGGATTCCTCCCGTGGCGCTGGGAGGGTTACGACGAGGCCCTGGTGCTTTACATCCTGGGGCTAGGCTCGCCGACGCATCCACTGCCTGCGGAAAGCTACGCAGCATGGGCTTCCACTTACGAATGGAAGAGCAGTTTTGGATACGACTATCTCTATGCGGGACCACTGTTCACGCACCAGATCTCGCACGTCTGGATCGACTTCAAGGGGATCCAGGATGCATTCATGCGCGAGCGAGGGATCGACTATTTCGAGAACACCCGCCGCGCGACCCACGTTCAGCGCCGCTATGCGATCGACAATCCAGCCGGGTTCGCGGGCTACGGGGAGAATTGCTGGGGGATCACCGCCAGCGACGGTCCGGGCCCCGTGACGCTCAAGTTGAACGGCATCGAACGGCAATTCTTCGACTACGTCGCGCGCGGGGTGCCGTATGGACCGGACGACGGCACCATCGGACCATGGGCCGTGGTGGCGTCGCTGCCGTTCGCGCCGGAGATTGTCCTGCCGGCCATCGACTACCTCGTCAATCAGGTCGATCTTAAGAAGGGCAATCCCTATGGGTTCAAGGCGACGTTCAATCCGACCTATCCGAACACCTCCGGCAATCCCTATGGCTGGGTGTCACCGTGGCATTACGGCATCAATCAGGGGCCGATCAATCCGATGGTCGAGAACTATCGGACCGGTCTGCTTTGGCGCCTGATGCGCGACTGTCCCTACGTTGTCGAGGGACTGCACCGGGCGGGGTTCACGGGCGCCTGGCTGTAGTCGCGATCGCGCAGTCGGAGTATTTGCCGGTGCTCAGAATTCGTGCCCCGATTCGACGCTGTCCAGCGCCTCATCGAGGTCCGGGCCATAGTTGCGTTGGAACTCTTCCCGGTACGCCGACCGGCCCGCCGTCACGCGTACGGCGCCGCCTTTCGCGCTGGTTTCGCGATGGTACGACATTGGCTGCCGCTCCTTCGTGCGTTGCTCGCTTCGTCTCGATTCAATCATGGCTGTCTCGTCGATTTGCGACACAAGGGCTCAACTGCCCTGATCGCGAAATGGAGGTGTCCGCGAGTCGCGATAGCCGCGATCGTTGCGGTATCTGTCGTCGCGATTCCAGTACCCATCGTTGCCGCGAGCGTGATCGCGGTCCCGGTAGTACTCGTCGTGGCCGCGGTAGTGGTCGTCGCCGCCGTCGCGGTACCCCACTGGCACGATCGCGCAGCCCCCAAGCAGGGCGGCAAGGATCGTAAGAATGAAAATGGACTTCATATGGCTTCCTCGTTCGGTAATGATCGAATGATTGATGGGTCTCCGTTCTTCGGTTCAGTGAAGCCGAAGACCTTCGATGGCCATCTCAGCCATCCCGATCATTAGAGCGTTCTGCGGGGCTCCCCGTCGGTGCGGGGTCGTACATAGTCCGCGAAGTGATCGATCGTCTGCGCGTTCCGCCCGCCGGTACGGCGATCGTCTATGCGTTCCGCAAGCGCTGGCAGCCATGGGATGACGGGGAAGGATTGGCATGCAGTTGCGGACGGGCGTGTGGGTTCGTACGCAAGCGAACAGACCGTGCGGCGTGCACGTGCTCGAATACGTCTGGAGCCTTTACACCTCGTAGCAGCGGGCGCGGGCAGTCCGGGGCCGAGCACATTCGATCGACGTTCAGCGTCGCACGTGCTCGATTCAAAACCTGCCCGAACATCACTTTTTCGATAGGAGCATTCATGGTCACCCAGACAGACCTCCCCGGGACGCAAACATCGGACCGTGGCAGCGGAGCGCAGATCGTCGATGTCGGCCCAGGGACATCGAATGGACCATTCCCGAACGTAATGGACGTGGCGACACTGAGTGGCGAAAGCGTCGTCAACCTGGCGAGCGAAGACCTGGGCAAGATCGAGACGATCATGCTCGACATCGCCTGCGGACGAATCGCCTATGCGGTGGTTGCCTCGGGTGGCTTTCTGGGGATGGGTAGGAAGCTCTTCGCGATTCCCTGGGGCGCGTTGACGGTAGACGCAGCGCAGAAGCGCTTCATTCTGGATGCGAGCAAGGAAAAGCTAGAGAACGCCGAGGGATTCGACAAGAATCGCTGGCCGCCGATGACGGATCGCGCATGGGCTTCCCGCCTGCATTCCTATTACGGCGTCGCTCCGTATTGGAATGACGAGGACGGTTCCGAGGACCTGGTCGGTCTGCCGACCGAGGCTGCGCGGCCGATCGGGGCCGACCGGGCGATATCGGGCAATTGATATCCGAGCGTCCGACAACTTGATCGATGCCGAAAGTGGCTTCTTTCCGGGCTGCGCGATCCAGGGATCAACGCAGCCCATGATCGGACTTTGCATCATGACTCGAGGAGAACCGAAATGAGCACACCACTTTCGACCGTGTGCTCGACTTCGGACCTGGATGATTTGTGCATCAATACGCTGCGCTTCCTTTCGGTCGATGGGGTGCAGAAGGCCGACAGTGGTCATCCGGGGCTGCCACTGGGTGCGGCGCCGATGGCGTACGTGTTGTGGACGCGTTTTCTCAAGCATTACCCGTCGAATCCGGCGTGGCCGGACCGCGATCGCTTTGTCCTTTCCGCCGGCCACGGCTCGATGTTGCTGTACAGCCTGCTCCATATGACCGGCTACGACCTTTCGCTCGAGCAGCTCGAGCAGTTTCGTCAATGGGGCAGCAAGACGCCGGGGCATCCGGAGCGCGGTGTTGCACCCGGTGTCGAGACGACCACCGGCCCGCTCGGCCAGGGCTTCGGTAACGGAGTCGGCATGGCGATGGCCGAGGCGCACCTCGCGGCGCGGTACAACCGCGCCGGCTTCGAGATCATCGACCATTTCACCTACGCGATCGTCAGCGACGGCGACCTGATGGAAGGTGTCGCATCGGAGATCGCATCACTGGCCGGTCATCTGCAGTTAGGCAAGCTGATCTATCTCTACGACGACAATCGGGTCACGCTGTCCGCAGGAACCGGGATCACGTTCACCGAGAACCGGGCACGACGCTTCGAGGCCTACGACTGGCACGTTCATACGGTCGACGACGGCAACGATCTCGCGGCGATCGAAAGCGCGCTCACCGACGCTCGCGCCGAAACCCGGCGCCCGTCGCTGATTCTGGTGCATACGCATCTCGGCTACGGCTCACCCAACAAGCAGGACAGTTTCACGGCGCACGGTTCGCCCCTCGGCGAGGACGAAGTGCGCTTGACCAAGCAAAATCTCGGCTGGCCGACCGAGCCCGCGTTTTACATCCCCGAGGCGGCACGGCTCCATTTCCGCGAAGCGATCGCCAGGGGCGAACGGGAGGAAGCGCAGTGGAACAGCAGGTTCGCCGAGTACGCGCGAGCGTTTCCCGAGCTCGCCCGCGAGTTGCAGCAAGCCACCCGCGGCGAACTGCCCGCCGCCTGGGATAAGGACATTCCGATCTTTCCCCCCGATGCCAAGGGCATGGCGACGCGAGTCGCGTCGGGCAAAGTCATGAATGCCGTCGCACCTCATGTGCCAGCGCTGATCGGTGGCTCGGCGGATCTCGATCCATCGACTCACACCGCGCTGCAAGGCCTGGGGGACTTCGAGCCGCCCGGCGAGAGCGCGCACGATCGCCAGGGATCCGAGGGGGGTGGCTGGAGCTTCGCCGGCCGCAATCTGCACTTCGGAGTGCGCGAGCACGCGATGGGCGCGATTCTGAACGGTCTGGCCGCGCACGGCGCGATCGTACCGTTCGGAGCGACGTTCCTGATCTTTTCCGATTACATGCGGCCGCCAATGCGTCTCGCCGCACTGATGGGGCTGCACGTGATTTACGTGTTCACGCACGACAGCATTGCTCTTGGCGAGGACGGCTCGACGCATCAGCCGGTCGAGCAGCTCGCCGGCCTGCGTTCGGTGCCTCGCCTCAATGTCATTCGCCCCGCCGACGCCAACGAGACCGCAATGGCCTGGCGCGTTGCGCTGGAAACCTGCGATCGCCCGGTCGCGCTGATATTGACGCGCCAGGACGTGCCGACGCTCGATCGTTCCCAGTTCGCCGCTGCCGACGGACTGCGACGCGGCGGCTACGTTCTCGCCGACGCGCCCGGTGGCAGACCGCAGTTGATCCTGATTGCCACCGGCTCGGAAGTCGCGCTTATCGTGGCCGCGCGAGAACAATTGCGCGCACGAAACATCGCCGTGCGCATCGTCTCGCTGCCGAGTTGGGCATTGTTCGACGCCCAACCGCAAGCATACCGCGACGCGGTGCTTCCGCCATCGGTCGGCGCGCGACTTGCCGTCGAAGCCGGCGTGTCGCAAGGCTGGCATCGCTACGTCGGCGATCGAGGCGATATGCTCGGCGTCGAGCGGTTCGGCGCCTCGGCCCCCGGTAATGTCATGCTGCGCGAGTACGGATTCACTGTCGACAATGTCTGCGCGCGCGCCGTGGCGCTGCTGCGCTGACCATGGAGCGAGCGCGATGCGGATTCGGATCCGAGGGCCCTGGGTTGGATCAGAAGTCGAGAACAACTGACGCTGGCTATCGAGCTTTTCCTATTTTTCCCGGTTGCAAGAGCACGTAGAGTCATGACTCCTACGTCACCGACCAGGCAGGAGCAGCAACGTGACTACGACCGAGAAACCCGCGTTCAAGACGATCCCGGCAGGCACGCAGGTCACCTGGCACTATCGCAGTGCCATAGGCCACGGCACCGTTAAGGGTGTCCACAAGAACGGGACCAACGCCGACAACACGATGTATTCGATTGCACAGCACGACCATCATCCGGGTGAGCCAGCGATCGTGGTCCACTCCGGGAAGGCATTGACGCAAAGCAAGTAGTGCGCACTGGATCTCCTGAGCGGCTGCTGCCGGACGCCATGCTGACCGTCATCACCGGCTGGGTCCTCGTAGTGCTCGGCGCAGTACTCGGCGCGGGTGGTGTATGGCTTGCCATTCTCGGCGGGAGTTGGGCCTATATCGGTTTGGGCGTCGGCCTGGTGATCACAGGCATTCTGCTCGCGCGCCGCCGCCGCGTCGGACTGGCTGTGTACGCGGCGATGCTGGTGGCCACACTGATCTGGTCGCTTTGGGAAG
>DATNCZ010000165.1:0-6048 GCA_035553335.1 Gemmatimonadaceae bacterium | reverse complement strand
AGCAGTGGCTTCGCGACATCGGTGGGAACACGGAACATCCCGCCGAACGCTCCGAATGCGCCACGGACACCAGCGGTGTACGTCGATTCGACGAGCTTCCTTATCCGGCGCTTGGCGTCATCGCTGGCATCGATGTCGACTCCGGCTGCGCGGTAGTCGAGCGGCGCGTTCGCATCGTTCGCATTGACGCGCGGATCACTCGTCACGCGCTCACATCCTCCTCGAACGCAACCAGCTGCTTGAACGCGTGCAGGCGCTGGTCCAGCTCCGCGCGCGTGACGGTCATCAGTCGTTCGATCGAGAACTTCTCCACGGCAAACGATCCCATCGCGGATCCGTAGATCACCGCGCGCCGCATGTTCGCGTCGCTCAGATCGCCGGTGCGTGCGAGATAACCTATAAAGCCACCCGCGAAGGAATCGCCCGCGCCTGTGGGATCGAACACCGACTCCAGCGGATACGCCGGCGCGAAAAAGATGTTGTTTTCGCGGAACAGAAATGCGCCGTGCTCGCCCTTCTTGATGATCACGTGCCTGGGGCCGTGCGCCATTATCCACCGCGCAGCCTGCACGAGGTTGCTCTGCTCCGTGAGCTGACGTGCTTCTGCGTCGTTCAGGGTCAGGAGATCCACGTGCCCGAGCAGCTCGATCAACTCGGGACGCCGGCTCTCGATCCAGAAGTTCATCGTGTCGGACGCGACCAGGCGCGGACGCTCGACCTGCTTGAGCACAGCGAGCTGCAGTCGCGGGTCGATGTTCGCGAGAAACAGGAAGTCCGGTTTGGCGAACCGTGCGGGAATCTTCGGCTCGAAATTCGAGAACACACCCAGGTGCGTCTCGAGTGTCTCGGCGGAATTGAGGTCGTGACGGTAGCGTCCGCGCCACCGGAACGAGCGGCCGTCGACCTGCTCTATTCCTCCCAGGTCCACATTGCGCTCCTCGAGCTCGCGCAGACGCGCCATTGGATAATCGTTGCCAACTACGCCGACGACTTGCACGCTCGTCAGATGACTCGCGGCGGCGGAGAAGAAAGTTGCGGAGCCGCCGAGCACGTCGTCGGCCTTGCCGAAGGGCGTTTCGACGGAATCCAGCGCGACCGATCCAACGACGAGGACGGACATCAGAGTTGTGTGAGAGTTATTGACAGCGTACCGCTTGCGATCTGGTCAGTGGTCACATGCGCTCCGGCGCAGCGATGCCCAGGAGGTGCAGAGTGTTGCGGATCACGATCTGCGCGGCGCGAGCCAGCGCAAGACGGGCGGACATGATCGGCTCAGGCTCACCAAGAACGTGATGCTTGTGATACCACTGGTGAGCGAGTCGCGCTGTCTCCAGCGCATACGATGTGATTCGGTGCGGTTCCAGCGCCGCGGCAGCGCCGCGGACCTCGGCCGGAAAATCGATCAGCTGCTTGATGAGTGCCTGCTCTTCCGGCTCCGTCAGCGCGCTCAGATCGACCGACGACATATCCATCTGCGACGCATCGATCTCGCCAACGCGGAAGATCCCGCTCATTCGGGCGTGCGCCATCTGAAGATAGTAGACCGGATTTTCATCCGACTGCCTGCGAGCGAGATCGACGTCGAAGATGAGCGGGCTGTCGCCCTTCCGCATCAGGAAGAAGAAGCGCACAGCGTCGCGCCCGACCCAGTCGATGAGGTCGCGAACTGTCACATAGCTTCCCGCGCGCTTGGAGATCTTGACCTCCTCGCCATCCTTCACCACCGTCACGAGCTGATGCAGCACGTACTCGGGATAACCTTCCGGAATTCCCAGATCCAGGGCGCGCAATCCCGCGCGCACGCGCGTCGTGGTACCGTGATGGTCGGCACCCTGCACGTTGATCGCACGCGTAAAGCCACGCTCCCACTTCGTGAGATGGTACGCGACGTCCGGCACGAAGTACGTGAATGTTCCGTCGCGCTTACGCATCACGCGATCCTTGTCATCGCCATACTCGACCGTACGCAGCCACAGCGCACCATCGCTCTCGTACGTCTGCCCATTCTCGATGAGGCGATCCACGGCCTGCTGTACCTTGCCGTCGGTGTAGAGGCTCGACTCCAGATAATACGTGTCGAACTTCACACCGAACGCCTGCATGTCGAGATCCTGTTCTGCACGCAGCATGCGAACAGCGAACTCCCGCACGCCTTCGTCCATGGCACCGTCGAACCGCAGCGCGATCTCGCGCACGTAGTCGCCGTGGTATCCGCCGGCTGGAATCGTCGCTTCACCGCCCTTCGCGTCGATGTGCGCACGCACACTCAGCTCGAGATTGTCGATCTGAACGCCGGCATCGTTGTAATAGAACTCGCGCGAAACGTTCCAGCCGGTCCACTCCAGCAGTGACGAGATGGCATCACCGAGGGCAGCCTGACGGCCGTGACCGACGTGCAGCGGGCCAGTTGGATTTGCCGAGACGAATTCGACTACGACCGGAGCGTTGCCGCCGTCGGATGCACGACCGTAATTCTCGTTGCCTGCGACGATGTCGCGAACCCTTGCCGCGACAGCACCTGGATCCAGCCGGAAATTCAGGAAGCCCGGTCCCGCAATCTCGATGCGGTCGACGCCAGCGTTCGCGAGGTTGATATTGTCGCGAATCGCAACGGCGATCTCGGCTGGCTTGCGACGAAGCGGGCGCGCAAGCACCATCGCGATGTTGCTTGCCCAATCGGCGAGAGCAGGGTCTCGCGGACGCTCCAGCAGCGGCTCGATGTCGTCGGGCGCGCCGATGCTCAGCGCCGCTCGTTTGAGCTCGGCGCGGATGCGATCAGAAAAATTCACTCCGATGCCTTGGTCGGAGTCACCGGCTTGGCGGGCGTTTCGGACGCCTTGGGCGACGCTTCGCCGCCCGACTTTGCCTCCGTGGGGCTGGAGCCAGACGAGGCCGAGTCGCTCCCAGACGCCGAAGACCCGCCGGACGTGCTTCCTTCGCCGGAGGAGGCTGCCGGAGCAGCTTCCTTGCTGGACTCGGACGTTCTGCGGCCGGCACTCTTCTGGTCCTTCTTGCCGTCCTTGCCGTAGTCGGTGATATAGAACCCGGTTCCATGGAAGACGAGTCCCGCGCCTGCCGACATCTGGCGCTCTGCTGGCTCGCCGCATACCGGACACGGTACAACCGTGGGAGCGGATGCCATGGACCGGAAGAATTTGTCGAAATCATGCCCCTTGGGGCACGTGAACTCGTACGTAGGCACTTGAGGAGGGGGTTGGTGCAGTCGTTCAATTTACGAGACCGCGAGGGCTACCTCAACGGTTACGAGGAGAGTTTAGAGCGCCGGGTTGTAGACACCCCAGCACGCGGCCAGCGTATCCGATATCTCTCCGACGCTCGCTCGTGCTCGCACAGCATCGATGATGAGGGGCATCAGCGGGCGATCGGCACCCGCGTCTCGGCCGGCGGCTTCACGCAGGGCCGCCAGTGATTCGGAGACGCGCGTGCCGTCGCGTGCCGTTCGCACGGCAGCGATCTTCCGAACCTGCTCGCGCTCCAGTGCGGAGTAATCGGGCGACGGAATGGCCAGCGGCTCGCTATCGTCGGCGAACTTGTTGACACCGACGATCGTCGTCGCGCCTGCTTCGACCCTGAGCTGAAACTCGTATGCGCTGCGGGCGATCTCTTCCTGAAAGAATCCAGCCGCGACGGCGCGCTCGGCACCGCCAAGCTCATCGACTTTCGCGATGAGATCCATCGCGCGGCTCTCCAACTGGTCGGTGAGCGCCTCGACATAGTAGCTCCCCGCGAGCGGATCCACCGTGTTCGCGATTCCGGATTCGTATCCAATTATCTGCTGCGTTCGCAACGCGAGTGTTGCAGCCTCGGCGGTGGGAAGTGCCAGCGCCTCGTCATATCCGTTGGTGTGAAGCGACTGTGTGCCACCGAGCGTCGCCGCCAACGCCTGCACGGTGACGCGCACCACGTTGTTCAGCGGCTGTTGCGCCATCAGCGTCACGCCACCCGTCTGCGTGTGGAAGCGCATTCTGCAGCTTGCATCGCGTGCACCGAATCTGTCCCGCATGATTCGCGCGTACATGCGCCGGGCAGCGCGGAACTTCGCGACTTCCTCGAACAGATCGTTATGCGACGCAAAGAAGAACGACAGGCGCGGCGCAAACGCATCGATCTCGAGTCCGGCCGAGATCGCGCGGTTCACGTACTCGATCGCGTTCGCGAAGGTGAACGCGAGCTCCTGCACCGCGGTCGCGCCAGCTTCGCGGATGTGGTAGCCGGAGATCGAGATGGGATTCCATCGGGGCACTTCGGCGGCGCAGAAGCGGAATATGTCCGCGATCAGGTCGAGGCTTGGACCCGGAGGATAGATGTAGGTCCCGCGCGCGATGTATTCCTTGAGCAGATCGTTCTGGATCGTACCGCTCAACACCGAGCGGGATATTCCCCGCTCTTCCGCAACGACGATGTACATGGCGAGCAGCGTCGCTGCTGTCGCGTTGATCGTCATCGATGTCGAAACCGTCTCCAGCGGGAGATCCGCCAGCAGCGCGTGCATGTCCTCGACCGTGTCGATGGCGACGCCCGCACGCCCCACTTCACCCAGCGCTCGCGGGGAATCGGAGTCGATGCCCATCTGCGTCGGGAGATCGAACGCGACCGACAATCCGGTCTGTCCGCGCTCCAGCAGCAAGCGGAAGCGCGTGTTCGTTTCTTCCGCGGTACCGAATCCGGCGTACTGACGCATCGTCCACAAGCGGCCGCGGTACATGCTCGCCTGAACGCCGCGAGTGAACGGATACTTGCCGGGATCGCCCAGGTCGCGATCGTAATCAGTGGCAGCGTCCGCTGGGCGATACACCACCTGAACCGGAATTCCGGAGGGAGTCTCGCGGCCGGAGTCGACTTCCTTGCCGCTCATCGGCGGCCGTCCGGAAACGTCACGCAACAGCCAGGTTCGATAATTACGCTTGCTCTGCGAGCACGTGGCGCGACAGCATCAGATCTGCCGTCATCACGTCCTGCTTGCTGCCGATGAACAGCGGAGTGCGCTGATGCAGTTCTGTCGGCTCGACGTCGAGAATGCGAATCGATCCGTTGCTGGCGAGTCCACCTGCCTGCTCGACGATGAACGCGAGCGGGTTTGCTTCATAGAGCAGGCGCAGCTTGCCACGCGGGTTGTTCTCGTTGGCGGGATACGCGAACAGACCGCCGCCCAGCAGGTTGCGATGGAAATCGGCGACGAGCGATCCCACGTATCTCACGCTCATCGGGTCACGCATGCCGTCGAGGCCGCGGTAGCGCCGCATCAGCGCGCGGACGTCCTCATCCCACACCTGTTCGTACGAATCGTTGACGGAGAGATACCTGCCGTGCTCCGGTATCCTGATGTTCGGGTGCGACAGCAGAAATTCGCCGATCTGCGGATCCAGCGTGAAGCCGTGCACGCCCTGGCCCGTGGTGTAGACCATCATCGTGCTGGAGCCGTAGATCACGTAGCCCGCCGCCACCTGGCGGCGACCCGGCTGCAGCATGTCCTCCATCTCCCCGCGAGCACCGCGCGTGATCTTGCGCAGAACGGAGAAGATGGTGCCCACCGGAACGTTGACGTCGATATTGGACGACCCGTCCAGCGGATCGAAGAGGAGACAGTACTTGCCGCAACGGAAGTTGTCCGGAATCTGGATGATGTCCGGCTCTTCCTCCGACGCCATGGCACAGAGGCGGCCGCTGTGATCCAGGGCCTTGATGATCATGTCGTTGGCGAGCACGTCCAGCTTCTGCTGAATCTCGCCCTGAACATTATGGTTTTCGGTGGCACCGATTATGTCCGCCAGGCCGGCCATGCGGACCTTGTTGGCGATCATCTTGGCCGCGAGCGCGATGTCGTACAGCAACCCGGACAACTCACCCGTAGCTTCGGGATACAGGTGTTCCTGCTCGATTATGTAGCGCTCGATTGTTACGACGGACGTCGCTGTGTGCTTGACCATAACACCTCCTCGGCGAACTGATCGGCCTCTACTTCGAAACGGTTCCGCGAATAGCCACGGCACACGGATTCCCAAAGGTAACGTATGGCAAATGTTTTGT
>DATNCZ010000164.1:0-8301 GCA_035553335.1 Gemmatimonadaceae bacterium | reverse complement strand
ATACGAAGGCATCGGGTGTGCCGGCCGCTCCGCTCTCGAAGACATCCTCACCATCAGCCGGCTATCGCCGGTTCGCGGAAGGCCGTGTCGAAGCAGCGCTGGGCAGGCTTGGCAGCGCTACGGTCGGCGCGCAGTATCAGGTCGAGGGGCAGCGATCGCGGTTGGTGACCATCGACTACGCAACCGTTCCAGCTGCCGGAACCAACGTCGTGACGCCCGGCTCCGACGACCATCGCATTACACGCGGGTACTACATCGCGCTGCAGGGGAATCCGCTGTCGCTCTTTTCCTACGATCTGAGCGCGCGGCACGACGACCATTCAGATTTCCACGGCGTCAACACGTATCATGCCGGCGCGACCCTGGCGCTGTGGACCGGCGCGCGCCTCCGCGGCGCGTTCGGCACCGGCTTCAACGCACCGTCGTTCGACGAGACGCAGGGATCGGCCTTCAATATCGGAAACCCGTTGCTGCAACCGGAGCAATCGCACTCGCTCGACGTGGGACTGGTACAGACGTTGTTCGGTGGCCGACTGCGTGCGAGCGTCGGTGCGTTCGACCAGCGATTCAGCAACCAGATTCAATACGTATCCGGAACGTTCGGCGGCCCGCCGGACTTCGTTCAGCTCACGCCGTCGTACTACAGCAACCTGACGCAGGCGCGATCGAAGGGCTATCAGGGTGAGGTGGATGCCACGTTGCCGTTCGGTTTCACCGGCTCGGCGAGTTACACGCAGACCATTGCACAGGTGTTCGCCGTGCCGCCGGGTTATGCAGGCTCGCAGATGCCGGGCGACGCTCTTCTGCGTCGGCCCAGCCATTCCGGCACTGCGTCGCTTTTCTATGCCCACTCGACCGAATGGAGTGCGGGGGCGTCGGCCAACTACGTCGGCAAGCGTCCTGACATGGACTTCTCACAGTTTCCGTCACCGACCGTGACCCTCGCGTCGTATGTGAAGCTGGGCCTGTCCGGCAGCATGCGGGTCTTTCAAACTGCCGCGACGACTGTGTCGTTGACGGGACGCGTCGACAACCTTCTGGATCGGCGGTACCAGGACGTATTCAACTTCCCTGCGCCAGGTCGCGCGATCCTGATCGGCGCGAAGCTGTCTGCCACGCGGTGATTCACCGGGTGATCGCGGGTTGACGCGACGAGGCGGCGAGCGGCGCCGGATTAGATTTGGACGATGCCGCTCGTCGTCACGCAGGCGATAGTTCTTCACGCTTTCGACTATCTCGAAACATCGCGCGTGTTGCGACTCATCACGCGCGAGGCAGGGGTGCAGTCGGTGATCGCAAAGGGTGCGCGGCGCACTCGGGGACGTGTCGGCACGGGCGTCGATCTGTTCGCCGAGGGTGAGGCGCAGATCTACATCAAGCCCACGCGCGATCTCCACACACTTGGTGCGTTCGACGTGACGTCGTCGCGCGCCGGGCTCGCGCTGGAGATGTCGCGCTTCACAGCCGCGTCGGCGCTCGCCGAGCTGGCGCTTCGTGTTGCCGGAGACGAAGCGAATGCGGCCATGTTCGATGATCTGTCGGCGACGCTGGACGCGCTCGCGAGTGCGTCCGGTGATGCAGTGTTGGAGCGTGCACTGGCGGGTGCTTGGCAGATGATCGCCGACGCTGGCTTCACTCCATCACTGGATGTGTGTGCAAGCTGCCACGCCGAGCTATCGCGCGACGCGACGGTGACATTCTCGCATCCAGCCGGCGGCGCACTGTGCGACGATTGCGCGCGACTGGCTGCAGTGGTGCGCAAGCTGCCGCCGTCCGCACGCGACACGCTGCGGCGGTGGCAGGCGGGAGAGACCGTTACGGGGCTCGGTGCTGCGGAAGGGAGGGCGCACCAGCGTCTGCTGCGCGAATTCGTGCGCGAGCACGTCGTCTCCGACGACCGGCCGCTACGCGCGTTCGCCGTATGGGAGAGCGACTTTGGCGCGCAGCCTTCCGCGCAGCGCGGATAGTTCCAGCGGGCGCCGGGGGATAGCGGCGCGCGCCAAAGCCTGATTTTCGTGGCGTGACACGTGCATCATATCTGTGTGGCAGCGGGTCGGGCAGCCGTTTCGTTGAAACCCCGGGTGGTCGGCGAGCGTCTGAATAGCGGGCCGTCGCCAGCTGGCGTTCGAGGGTGGCCATTCGGCGTACGGGATCGGAACATCGGACGGTCCGCGGGTGTTTGGTAGGTTCTGGTTGCAGCTTCGCAGTTAGTCGCGTCGCGGGTTCCGGACCGTGCGGGTGGTCCGGCGCATGTAAATCATTACGTTCGGTCGAAACGGCTCTGGCGCTTCGGATTATTGGGCAGTATCTTCGCGCTTGAGTAGGATGTAGCGGGTCGAACAATCGTTCAGGAGTCAGTTCAAGGACACTTTCTAGTCAGCCTGGAGTTAAGAAATGGGGTTGCGTTGGGCAGCACTCATCGGGGTGCTTGCATTCAGCGCGCTCGCGCCGCGATCGGCGGCCGGCCAGGCGAATTTGCCCGGGACCGGACGGGATCGCGGGTCTGGATCGGAGTTGGGGCAGAATAGTCCCAATCCTTTCGTTTCAGAGACGCGGATGCCTTTCACGGTGGGAGATTATCCCACGTGTTCGGACCCGAGTCGCGTTTACCGGGTCACCTTGCGGGTGTACAACATCTTGTCGCAGGTTGTGGCAGTACCCGTTTTGCAAGGTGGAACCGGGAGCGTCGCTGGTGGGGCGCCGTTGGAGAACGTGGAGTTGTCGTGCGGACAGTACACAGGTTACTGGGACGCGAAAAACTCCCGGACAGGGCAGGATGCGCCGCCCGGCATCTATCTCTATCGATTGGAGATAGACGGAAGGCCGGTGACGAAAAAAATGATTCATGGGAGATAGGGGCACGCGAATGATTCCATTCGGCGGCCCCTATTTTTCATGCGGCATCAGTGCGACGTAAGTGAACCGCGACGTGGCGATGCCGGTTTCCATCGCCTTCTCGTCTTCGAAGATCACGGCGATCGCGCGGTCGGCGTAGCGTCTGCGCTCGCGCTTGGCGTGCTGTCTCAGCAGCGGCCGGGCAGCGTCGGTGATCTGGTGCGCGGTGGCGACGCGGTCGGAGAGCGGTGCGTCGGTCATTCCGGTGCCCCGAAGCAGTATCTCAAGTCGCCCGCGCTCCTTGCGTACCGCTGGCGGCCGCTCGAGCTGAAAGATCGACTGGAGCTGTCTGGACAGAGCCGTGAACGGTGCGAACACGGCCACGACGCGGTCGATCACCCCGTCGGCTGATCGTTCACGCCGCACCGCTGCCTCCCCGTTACCTCGCAACTTCGCGCGGGCCGGACGGTTCGACGCGATAGACGCGGCCGTCCGGCAATCGGGCGATGCTGCCCATGGTCGCAATGTCACCGGCCCAGTCCAGCGCGACGCCAGCGTGGATGCGCGCGAGCGCCATCGCTGCGTCCAGATAGTGAGCCCGTCCGATCTCCTGATCGTTACATAGCGCACGCCACTGCGGCACCGCGGCTCCGCCGCCACCCGTTTCCATGCCCAGAAGATACAGAGCGAACGGCGGATCGCGAGAGCGCATCGGCGCACTTGCACCCGGCATCCGTTCCGGCAGCCGTACCCGTCGGAATTCCGTTCGCCGCCTGGTTGAATCTTTTGACTGGCGCAAAATTCAACTTGGTGCAACCATGTGGCATGGCCAGCGAAAGCCCGGAAGTGATTGCCCTGATCGCGACGCTCCGCCGGCACCTGGAGCACGACGCCACGCGGGACGAGGTCTCCTCTGCCGTAAAGGAGGCGTGCATGGCCATGCTCGCAACCGGCATGCCCCCTCAGACGATGCTGGTTACGCTCAAGGCCGCCGTTCAGACTGCTGCATTCGAGGCACGCACGCCGGTGAGTCGCGATGCGATCCGTACCGTGACGTCGGACCTGACGCCGTGGATGATCGACGTGTGCTTCCGCCCTCAAGACCGGACGCGACCCCAGCGCTGATCATTGGAGGGGCAGCGCGGATGACGGGGTGTTGACGGCACGTCTGCCGTTTCGGCAGATATCCGAGGCATCGCGATTGCACATTATTCGGGCATGATCAGCCAAGACAAACTCACCGTAAAGTCTGGAGAGGCGCTGAACGACGCGGTTACGCGCGCTCGGCAGGCCGGCAATCCGCTGGTTTACGATCTCCATCTTCTTCTCGCCCTGCTGGATCAGGACGAGAGCATCGTTGTGCCCATCATTCAGAAGGTGGGTGCAAGCGTCCAGGCGCTTCGCCAGGCCGCGCTCGGCGAGGCCGGCCGATACGCCAAGCAGAGCGACGCCCAGCCTTCGGTGTCGCGAGAGTTGAACCAGGTGCTCGACCGCGCCGAAGCGATCGCCAAGGAACTGGGCGACGAATACGTATCGACCGAGCACATGCTGCTAGCCCTCGCCGACGTAAAGGGAACGGAGAGCCGCACGTTGCTGCAGACCGCGGGCGCGAGCTACGCGACGTTGCGCGACGCACTTGCGGCTGTGCGCGGCAGTCACCGCGTAACCGACCAGACGCCCGAGAATCAGTACCAGGCGCTTCAGAAATACACGCGCGATCTCACGGAGGCCGCGCGCAAGGGAAAGCTCGATCCCGTCATCGGCCGCGACGAGGAGATTCGCCGAGTGGTGCAGGTGCTGTCGCGCAGAACAAAGAACAACCCTGTGTTGATCGGAGAGCCGGGTGTCGGCAAGACGGCAATCGCCGAAGGCCTCGCGACGCGCATCATCAACGGCGATGTTCCCGAGAGTCTCCGCAACAAGCGACTCATCGCACTCGACCTCGGCGCGCTCATCGCGGGCGCAAAGTATCGGGGCGAGTTCGAGGAGCGACTCAAGGCGGTGCTCAAGGAGATCACGGAGAGCGAAGGTCTGTTCGTCGTATTCATCGATGAGCTGCACACGCTCGTTGGCGCGGGCAAGGCTGAAGGATCGATGGACGCCGGCAACATGCTCAAGCCGATGCTCGCACGCGGAGAGCTGCGCGTGGTCGGCGCAACGACGCTGGACGAGTATCGCAAGTATATAGAGAAGGATGCAGCGCTGGAGCGTCGCTTCCAGCCGGTGTTCGTCGGTGAACCTACCGTCGAGAGCACCATCGCGATTCTGCGCGGACTCAAGGAGCGCTACGAATCGCACCACGGCGTGCGCATCACCGATGGTGCAGTCGTCGCTGCCGCGACGCTGTCGAATCGCTACATCGGCGATCGCTTTTTGCCGGACAAGGCCATCGACCTGATCGACGAGGCTGCTTCGCGCCTGCGCATCGAGATCGATTCGATGCCGCAGGAGATCGACGAAGTTGAGCGTCGCCTAACGCAGCTCGAGATCGAGCGCCAGGCGCTGCAGAAGGAGAAGGATCCAGCGTCGGTCGAGCGGCTGCACACAATCGAGAAGGACCTGTCCGATCTGCGCGAGAAATCCAGCGCGATGAAGGCTCAGTGGCAACAGGAAAAGGAATCGCTCGGCGCCGTCGGCAGGATCAAGCAGCAGATCGAGCAGGCGCGTACGGAAGCCGAGCAGGCTACGCGTAACGGCGACCTGGGCAAGGCCGCGGAGATCACGTACGGACGCATTCCGCAGTTGGAGCAGCAGATGGCGAGCGCCGAGAAATCTCTGTCGAGCAATACCGGCGGCGCGCGCTTTCTCAAGGAAGAAGTTGGCGCTGACGACGTTGCGGAGATCGTGGCGAAGTGGACCGGCATTCCGGTGTCACGGATGATGGAAGGCGAGCGCGAGCGGCTCACCAAGCTGGAATCCGTGCTGGCGAGTCGCGTCATAGGTCAGGCGGAAGCGGTCGAAGCGGTGGCAAACGCCGTGCGGCGCTCACGCGCAGGATTGCAGGACCCGAATCGTCCAATCGGCTCGTTCATTTTCCTCGGACCGACGGGGGTGGGCAAGACCGAGACCGCGCGTGCGCTTGCGGAGTTTCTGTTCGACGACGAGCAGGCGATGACGCGCATCGACATGTCGGAGTACATGGAGAAGCACGCCGTCGCACGACTGATCGGCGCGCCGCCAGGCTACGTCGGATTCGAGGAAGGCGGACAGCTCACCGAAGCGATTCGGCGGCGTCCGTATTCGGTCGTGCTCTTTGACGAGATCGAGAAGGCGCATCCCGATGTGTTCAACATATTGTTGCAGATCCTGGATGACGGGCGGCTCACGGATTCGCAGGGTCGCACGGTGGACTTCAAGAACACCGTGATCATCATGACGTCGAACGTCGGAAGCCAGTACATCCTGGAGAATACCGGCGGCGATTTCGATCGTGTGGAGGAGCAGGTGATCTCGGTGCTGCGGCAGCAGTTCCGGCCCGAGTTTCTGAATCGCGTGGATGACATAATCGTGTTCCGGCCGTTGGGCGAGGAGCAGATCACGCGCATCGTGGATCTTCAGCTCAATCGTCTGGATCAACTGCTGGCCGATCGCAAGTTGACGATCGATCTCACTCCCGAGGCGAAGCACTACCTCGCGCACGAGGGTTACGATGCCGCGTTCGGTGCGCGGCCGCTCAAGCGGGCGATCCAGCGTCTGCTGCAGAACCCGCTGGCGATGGCCGTGCTGGAAGGTCGCTTCGTCGAGGGCGATACCATTCGTGTTGGAGTTGACGGCGCGCGCGGATTGACGTTCGAGTCGGAGCGCGAAGCTGCCGCAAGCAAGTAGTCGCGACGTCGAGTATCTGCGTCAGGCGCTCGAGCTCGCGCGGGTGGCCGCGGCGGCCGGAGAAGTTCCGGTCGGCGCGATCGTCGTGCGTGGCGACGAGATCGTTGGACGCGGCGCAAACAGGACGCTGCGCGATAACGACGCCACCGCGCACGCGGAGGTTGTTGCGATCCGTGATGCCTCGCATGCGCTGGGGAGTTGGCGACTGGAAGGCTGCACGCTGTATGTGACGCTGGAGCCGTGCGCGATGTGTGCTGGAGCGATGGTGCTTGCGCGGGTGGATCGTGTAGTCTTCGGTGCCTGGGATGCAAAGGCGGGCATGGCTGGATCCGTGGGGGATCTATTGCGGCATCCGAAGCTGAATCATCGGCCCGAAGTGCTTGCTGGCGCGCTCGAGAACGAGTGTGGTGCCGTCCTCACCGAATTCTTCGAGATGCGGCGCAACGATTGAACATGGTGGTGCGTGCATGTGATGAAAACAGCAAAGGGAGCCGCGGATGAGCGGCTCCCTTTGCTGTTTGCGATCACACCGAAGCGCCGGAGATTCAGATCTTACGCTTGCGACGGATCATTGGAACCAGACCGACGAGACCGGTGCCGAGGAGGGCCATCGAGCTTGGCTCGGGGGTCGAAGTGAAGCTCACGTTGATGGCGTCAGTCTGTCCATCGCCGGTGGTGCTCAAGGAGAGCGTGTTGGCGCCGACGGTTGGATCGAGAGTGAAGACGCGTGGCGTCGGCTGGCTGAAGTCACCGGGCGCCGGATCGGGAGTCACGGTCGTCGTGACGCCGTTGAACGTGAAGCTCTGGAAGAAGTTGTCGGTCCACACGGTCATCAGCAGCGGTGAAGTCGAACCGCTGGTGAAGTTGCCGGTCCAGGTATAGCTGTAGCGCTGCACGTTGTCGCCCGTGCCGCCGGGAAGGCTGGCGGACGAGTTGGTGCTGACCCAGAACGACGTCGGTGACGTGTTGGCCCAGGCACCTGGGGGCGAGACGACTTCCACGGCCTGGCCGCTGCCACTGGTCGGGCCGGCCCAGCTGACGCTCCAGTTGGGATCCGAAGCGCCGGGCGCGATACCGGCACCGGTGTTCGACTGCGCAAAGAGAGGGGAAGCGGCGAGGAAGCAGCCGAGCGCTAGTGAGGTGGTGCGGATGATACGGGACGTACGCATTAACGTTCTCCGGATTTGTTAAGAAGCGTCGAAGGAGGTGCTGGGCTCAGTGGAGCGTGCCGATAGTTGGCAACTCGCGTACCGATCCCGGGCCGGCCCTGCGCGGTGTGGCCGGCAGAGTGAGCCAACACCTTTGGTGTCAACCAGTTACCGTGCGATGGGCCGGTGTCCTCCATGCGTTTGTTGGGCACGACCACGGAACGGCCCGTCAGATGTTCCCGTCCACTTTGCGGGACTGTCTCGACAACCTGTTGCGCTGTGTCCACGGATACAGGTCGTCCGTAGATGTGGATAAGTAGGGACCGGCTTCGTTGACTGGCCTGTGCGGGCCGGCTATGTTGCTAGGCTGTGGAATCGGCGGCTCACCACCCCGATCTGGACAGGTGGCAGAGCGGTTGAATGCACCGGTCTCGAAAACCGGCATACCTGCAAGGGTATCGAGAGTTCGAATCTCTCCCTGTCCGTTTTTTCG
>DATNCZ010000163.1:0-17484 GCA_035553335.1 Gemmatimonadaceae bacterium | reverse complement strand
AAGGGTGGCTATTCTCCCTGCTGGCGCATTTGCTTTTGCTGCTGTTTCTCCTTCGTCCCGCGTTGGATTCGGGGATCGACTACGGTCACCGGGACGGGGCCGGTGGTGCCGGCCCCGCGGGCGGCGGTGGTGGTGGCCTGGGCGATAATGCTGCGCCGCGGTTGCGCTTCGTGCAGATCGCGCCGCAGGCAGCGCAGGCGCCAGCTGCAACGCGCACAACTCCGGCCCCGCCGGTGCCGGCTGTACTTCCGCCAATTCCGACACCTCCCCAGCCGAAGCCGGTGCCGGTGCAGCCTGTAGCTGCGCCGGCAACGGCTGCCGTGACAGGTGCAGCAGCAGCGTCTGCAGCGACGGCGGGGGCAGGCAGCGGTATCGGCAAGACCGGCGGCGCGGGTGCCGGTCCGGGCAGCGGCGGCGGTGTCGGGTCGGGTGAGGGACCGGGCAAGGGAAGTGGCGTTGGACCCGGCACGGGAGGCGGCGCGGCGAAGAACTATCCGCCCACGCTCAAGCAGTTCGTGCTCCCTCCGCTCCCGACCCCCGCCAGCGTGCGCGGATTCAAGCTCACTGCCTGGTTCGACGTCGACTCGACAGGCAAGGCGACGCTTCTGCGCTTCACGCCGACTCCCGACCGCGGCTACAACGACAGGGTGCGGGAGACGTTGCTCGCGCTGCGATTCCGGCCCGCGGTTCGGGCCGATGGTGTCGCGATCCGCGACACGGTGGACATCCAGGTTCTCTTCTAACGCCGCGCACGACCAATCATCTTTGTGACCAACTACGCAAAGTAGTATATATCGCGTAGTACTCTATGAGACAAAGTGATCGCGCGCACACATCATCGTGCGCGTCGCGAGAGTCTAGCCTCTCCCTGCGCGGAGCGTTACATTCACGCGAATTTTCCGCTCTGCTCATACATAAAAATGCAGAGCGCCGACCCGGAGCCGGAGGGCATGGGTGAGCAATAAAACCAGCCGTTCCGGTACCGGAACGGATACGGCCACGGCCGAATCCAAATTCGTCAAGGCGATGACCCTGACCGACGCCACCATGCTCGTGGCGGGGACAATGATCGGGTCGGGCATCTTCATCGTCTCTGCAGACATAGCGCGAAAGGTCCAGTCGCCATTCTGGCTCATCGCCGTCTGGGTGCTCACTGGAGTCATCACTCTGCTCGGCGCGCTCGCCTACGGCGAGCTTGCCGCGATGTTTCCCCGAGCGGGCGGACAGTACGTATTTCTTCGTGAATCCATGGGTCCAATCGTAGGATTTCTCTACGGTTGGACTCTTTTCGTTGTCATACAGACAGGTACGATCGCGGCGGTAGCCGTCGCGTTCGGAAAGTTTCTCGGCGTGCTCTGGCCGGCGATGACGCCGGATCTGTACTCGTGGTTTCCGCACTACTCGTTCACGCTCACGGGCGCGCCTGTCGATGTGGGATTGTCGCCGCAGCGTCTCATCGCGCTGGTCACCGTGTGGGTACTCACCTGGATCAATCTTCGCGGCGTGCGTGAAGGGAAGCTCGTTCAGACGACGCTGACCATTGCCAAGGTGGGTGTGCTCGCCCTGCTCGTCATTCTCGGCCTCACCATCGGGCGGAACGCGACAGCCATACTCGCCAACTTCTCGCCGGGTAATTTCGCGCCACACGTCGATCTCAACGGAGCGTTCGTAGTTGCGTTCGGCGCGGCGATGGTCGGCTCGCTCTTCTCCAGCGATTCATGGAACAACGTGACGTTCGCTGCTGCGGAAGTTCAGAATCCCAAGCGCAACCTTCCGCTGTCGCTCGCCATCGGCGCGGGGATGGTGACGGTTCTCTACATCCTCGGCAACTTCGCCTACCTGAGCGTGCTGCCGCTGCACGGTACGGCCAATGGTGCGACGGTGCTCGCGCGCGGTATCCAGTTCGCCACGCAGGATCGCGTGGGAACGGCAACTGCCGAAGTGATTTTCGGCGCCGCTGGCGGGAGCATAGTCGCGGCGGCGATCCTGGTATCGACATTCGGTTGCAACAACGGGCTCATCCTGTCCGGTGCCCGCGTGTACTGGGCGATGGCGCGAGACCGTCTCTTCTTCGCTCGCGCCGGCACACTGAGCGCGCGCGAAGTCCCCGCATTCGGACTGGTCACCCAGGCGATCTGGACCAGCTTCCTGTGCCTGACCGGGACGTACAACCAGCTGCTGGCATACGTGATCTTCGCTCAGCTGCTGTTCTACGCCGCGACGACCACGGGGCTTTTCGTGCTGCGTCGCACGCGTCCCGACGCCGAGCGTCCGTACAAGGCGATCGGGTATCCCGTGCTGCCGGCGTTGTACGTGGTGCTGGCGCTGGCGGTTGCTCTGACTCTGCTGCTGGCTCCGGATACGAGAACGCAGTCCGTGGCCGGGCTGATCATCGTTCTCATTGGTGTTCCTGTGTACTTTGTGTGGCGCGGTGTAGCGGGCGACGCTGCGCGCAATACTGAATGACAACTCCCGCTTCAGTCCTCATCACCGACCGTTCATGACCGTTTCGCAATCATCGCTCCTCTGGATCGTACTCGGCTGCAGCGCATTCGCACTGCTCTTCGCGATCTGGCTATCAAGATGGGTTCTGTCACGTGGGCGCGGCAACGCCGACATGCAGAAGATTTCGGACGCCATTCAGCAGGGCGCCGAGGCGTATCTGGCGCGCCAGTACAAGACAATCGCGGCACTCGCGCTGGTCGTTGCGATCGTGTTGGCGGTCGGCTACGGCGTGTTGAGGACGAGCATTCCTACCGATCCGGTAAGCAGCTCGACGTTGCTCGCGATCTACATAACGTTGTCCTTCCTGCTTGGCGCGCTCAGCTCCGGCATTGCGGGATACATGGGGATGTGGATCTCCATACGAGCCAACATCCGTGTCGCCGCGGCCGCTACCACGTCGCTGAACGGTGCGCTTCAGACTGCGCTGCGGTCCGGCGCGGTGTCGGGACTCTTCACCGTTGCGATGAGTCTGGCGGGCGTTGGCGGGCTCTTTGCCGTGATCAACAACTTTGTGCCGCCGGGTCTCGCACCCGACGTGTGGGCACAGCGAATCCCGTATCTCATCGTCGGCTACGGCTTCGGCGCCTCGTTCGTGGCACTGTTCGCGCAGCTGGGCGGTGGTATCTACACCAAGGCCGCCGACGTCGGCGCCGATCTTGTGGGGAAGGTGGAGGCCGGCATTCCTGAAGACGACCCGCGCAATCCTGCGGTGATCGCCGATCTCGTCGGTGACAACGTCGGCGATTGCGCCGGCCGCGGCGCCGACCTGTTCGAGAGCATCGCCGCGGAGAACATCGGTGCGATGATTCTTGGCGTGATCCTGTTCAGCCAGTTCGGTATCGCAGGTATTCTGTTCCCGCTCGTGATCGGGGGACTCGGTCTGCTGCGCTCGATCGTCGGAGTGATGTCCGTTCGCACGCGCGAAGATGCAGATCCGATGCAGGCGCTGAACCGCGGGTACTACGTGACGGCTGCGCTCGTAACGATCGTATTCTTCTTTGCGACGCGCTGGCTGCTCAATCCGATCTCCGCCCCGGATGCGTGGTGGCACTTCTTCATCTGCGGACTGATCGGCATCGCGACATCCATCGCGTTCGTCTTCATCACCCAGTATTACACCGAGTATCGCTACCGCCCGGTGCTTGGCATCGCCGAAGCGAGCCAGACGGGACCGGCGACGAACATCATCGCCGGCCTCGCAGTCGGAATGGAGTCGACGGTTCTTCCGGTGATCACGATCGCGATCGCGATCATCGCGAGCTATCATCTCGGCGAGGCGAGCGGAGTCGCGCAGGCGGGCCTGTTCGGTACCGCCGTCGCGACGATGGGTATGCTCGGAACTGCCGGTTACATCCTTGCGATGGATGTCTTCGGACCGATCACCGACAACGCCGGCGGCATCGTCGAGATGTCCAAGCAGCCGGAAGAGATCCGCAACATCACCGACCGGCTGGATTCGGTTGGTAACACCACCAAGGCGCTCACGAAGGGTTACGCGATCGGTTCGGCGGCACTCGCCGCGTTCCTCTTGTTCTCCGCGTATCTCGATGAAGTTCGCAACTATCGCGGCGGCGTTCCGATCAAGGTCGATCTGGCGCGTCCCGAAGTGTTCGTCGCCGGCCTGCTTGGCGCGATGCTCGTCTTCTGGTTCTCGTCGCTGGCGCTCACGGCAGTGCGCAAGGCCGCATCGTCGGTGATCACGGAAGTGCGTCGCCAGTTCCGCGAGCGTCCGGGCATCATGCTTGGAACCGAAAGTCCGGATTACGGCACGGCTGTAGACATCGTGACCGTGGGCGCATTGAAGGCGATGATCGCCCCGGGTGCACTTGTGGTGCTGTTCCCGATCGCTGTCGGACTGGTATTCAAGCAGTTCGGCGTCGGAGCAGAGGCAGTTGCAGCGTTCCTCATGATCGGTACTATCGCTGGAATTCTCATGGCGGGCTTCCTGAACAACGGTGGCGGCGCATGGGACAACGCGAAGAAGTACATCGAGACCGGCGCATACGGTGGCAAACGGTCAGACGCACATAAGGCGGCAGTCGTCGGTGATACGGTCGGTGATCCGTTCAAGGACACGGCTGGTCCGTCGCTGCACGTGCTCATCAAGCTGTTGAGCACGATCACTCTGGTCCTTGCACCGCTGTTCATTTGATGCGGGGCCTGTTTGCACGCAAGTCCGTTGCGGACTTCGAGGCGGACGTTGTTTCACATGGCGGGCTGAAACGCACGCTCGGCAAGTGGCACCTGACTGCTCTCGGCGTCGGTGCCACGATTGGCGCTGGAATCTTTGTCACCACCGGAACCGCCATCGTCGGCGATCCGTTGCGTCCAGGCGCCGGACCTGCGATCATCTTTTCGTTCCTGCTGACCGCGGTCGCGTGCGGCTTTGCGGCGCTCTGCTACGCCGAGTTTGCCGCGATGGTGCCGATCTCCGGTTCCGCTTATACGTATGCATATGCGGCGCTCGGTGAGTTCATCGCGTGGATAATCGGCTGGGACCTGGTCATTGAATATGCCGTCGGCAACATCGGCGTCGCGATCGGCTGGTCCGGTTACTTTCGAGAACTGATCGCGCATTTCGGCTGGAGTCTCCCGTCGTGGCTGGCGACAGATTATCGATCGGCGCACTCCGCGTTCGTTCAGCTGGGCGCCGCAGGCAGTACGGTGGACGCGACTACGCGGTACATAGCGTCAGCGTGGACATCCGCACCACACGTTCTCGGCCTCCCGCTCATCATCAATCTCCCCGCGGCGGCGGTTGTTGCGCTGATAACGGTTGTCCTGGTGATCGGCATCAAGGAGTCGGCGGATGCCAACAACGCGATGGTGCTGCTCAAGGTCGGGATCATACTGTTCTTCATTGCGGTTGGGCTCTTCCTGATCCACCCGTCCAACTGGACCAATCCAGCTACCGGCGGCTTCGTGCCGAACGGCATGGCGGGCATCAGCGCGGCAGCTGCGATCATCTTCTTCAGCTACATCGGCTTCGATGCCGTATCCACGGCTGCGGAGGAGACGCGCAATCCGGGCAAGGACATGCCGTTCGGGATCATCATGAGTCTCGTTGTGACGACGCTGCTCTACATCGCGATCTCAGTGGTGATGACTGGCATGGCGCCATGGCAGCAACTGGGAACCGCGGAGCCGATGATCACCGCGCTCCGGTACGCCGCAGGACCGCCGGCGCTTCTCAATGCATCCCGCTTCATCGTCGCACTGGGTGCCGTGATAGCGATGGGCAGCGTGCTGCTTGTCTTTCAGCTCGGGCAGCCACGAATCTTCTTCTCGATGGCGCGCGACGGACTGCTTCCTCCGGTGCTCGCGAAAGTTCATCCACGTTACAAGACTCCGTACGTCGGCACGATCATAACGGGGATCTTCGTAGCGGTCTTTGCCGCATTCGCCAACATCGCCGAAGTGGTCGATCTCACGAATATCGGGACGCTGTTTGCGTTCGTGCTGGTGTCCGCGGGCGTGATCGTGCTTCGCCGAACCGATCCGGACCGGCCGCGGCCGTTCCGCGTGCCGTGGGTTCCGCTCACGCCGTTGATCTCCATCGTGGCGTGCTTCTATCTCATGACGCAGTTGCCGGGTATCACCTGGATTCGCTTTATAATCTGGCTCGCTGTGGGCCTCGTACTCTACTTTACTTACGGCTATGGCCACTCGACGCTGCGTAACCGCCGGGTGAACGGCCATGGATAGCGCAGGAACGGAAAAGAGCGCGAACGCGCGGCGCGGTCTGCGGCGCGTCTCGCTGACGCAGTGGATTGTCATCGCAGCAATAGTCGGGATCATCATCGGGATCGCCTTCCCGGCGTTCGCGGTCAAGCTCGATCCATTGTCGCAGATCTTCCTGCGCATGATCAAGTCGCTGATCGTACCGCTGATCTTCGCCACGCTCGTGGTGGGCATTGCCGGTCATGGCGACGACATGGCCAAGGTGGGGCGACTCGCGTTGCGGTCTCTGATCTATTTCGAGCTCGTGACGACCGGCGCACTCGTTATCGGATTGACTGCGGTCAACGTATTCAAGCCTGGAATCGGCGTGTCGCTGGGCGGCGCGACCGCGGCCACCGGAACCGAGCTTGCATCGCACCCGGTAACATTCGGTGGCGTGCTGGAGCACATGGTTCCGCAGAGCTTCTTCGAAGCGGCCTATCATAACGAAGTTCTGCAGATCGTATTCTTCGCGATTCTGTTCGCCGTGGCGCTCACCCGGCAGAAGGGCGAGAAGAAGAAATTGATGCTGGACTTCTGCGCCGCGACCTCGGACTTGATGTTCAAGTTCACGGAGATCGTGATGGCGTATGCACCGATCGGTATTGGTGCAGCACTCGCCGTCACAGTCGGTCATAGCGGTATCGGCGTGCTGCTCGGCCTCGGCAAGCTCGTGGCAACGCTGTACGGCGCGCTGATCGTATTCGCGCTCGTCGTGCTGCTGCCGATAGCGGTTCTCACGCGCATTCCCCTCAAGGCATTCCTTCGCTCCGTACGCGCACCTGCGCTGATCGCGTTCTCTACTGCGTCCTCCGAAGCAGCGCTTCCGCTGGCGATGGAGAACATGGAAGCGATGGGCGTTCCGGCGCGCATCGTGGCGTTCGTGATGCCGACTGGATATTCGTTCAACCTCGACGGAAGCACACTGTACCTCGCGGTCGCGTCGGTATTCGCTGCGCAGGCTGGTGGAATCCACATGACACTCGGTCAGCAGATCGTGATGATGCTGACGCTCATGCTCACGAGCAAGGGTGTTGCAGCCGTGCCACGCGCCTCGCTCGTGATTCTGTCCGGCGCGCTCACCATGTTTGGATTGCCGCTCCAGGCCGTCGCGGTGATCCTCGGCGTCGATGCATTCATGGACATGGCGCGGACGTCTGTGAATCTCATCGGCAATTGCCTCGCGAGCGCCGTGATGGCGAGATGGGAAGGGGAACTCGCGCCCGCTGGCAAGACGGACGCGGTGACGGCGTAGGCGCCGTCACCGTCGTCGCCGGTCGCACGAAACTGCTCGAGCGCGTCCGGCACTGATACACCCGCGCCTCGGATGACGCCACAGGTTGGTGGTCATGTCCACTTGCCCACTCGGCGCCGAGGAGCGTATCGTATGTCCATGGTCACCGCCGATACCGAACGGAAACACTGGACCGCGGCCGAGCTGCGGGCGATTCCGGACGATCGGAACCGCTACGAGATCATCGACGGTGATCTGTTCGTGACGCCATCGCCCTCGTGGTCACATCAGATTCTGTCCCAGGAAATTTTTCAGCTCCTTCATCCCTACACGGCGACGCACCAGATCGGGCAGATACTCTGGGCACCTGCTGATGTCGCGCTGTCCGACGACACCGTGGTTGATCCGGACCTGTTCGTTGTTCCGCTGGTCGGCGGGAAGCGGTCTCACTCTTGGGAACAGGTAGGTCGGCTGCTACTAGTTATTGAAATTCTCTCTCCGAGTACAGCGCGGTTGGACCGAACCGTGAAGCGGCGCAGGTATCAGCGCGAAGGCGTCCCGGAGTATTGGATCGTGGACGGAAATGCACGGTTGGTGGAGCGCTGGCGTCCAGGGGATGACCGGCCGGAGATCCTCACCGAGAGTCTTCAATGGCGACCGGATCCTGAGCTACCGGCGCTGGATATCGAGTTGCCCAGACTGTTTGCGGCTGTATTCGACGAATAACCGTTGAACGTAGGGAGGAGCGGCCGAGCGCGCGGGCATGCACCGCCGTTCGTGCGCCGCGCTAATTCGTCAGCACGACCTTACCTATGTGCGGCTCTTCCATGCGTCTGTGTGCATCCGCGGCACGCGACAGCGGAAAGGTAGAATCGATGACTGGTAGAATCAGCCCGCGCTCCAGCAACGGCCAGATACGCAGCATCAGCTCCTGGGCGATGACGGCCTTCTCCTGTGGCGGCAGACGGCGCATCAGCGAGCCGGTCACCGTCAGCCGCTTCTGCATGATCGGTCTCAGATCGACCGTGACGCGACTGCCGGCCATGTACGAGATGTTGACCAGGCGACCTTCCATCGCAAGCGCTCGAAAATTGCGCTCGACATATTCACCGCCCACCATGTCGAGTATGACATCCACACCGCGGCCTCCGCTGCGCTCGAGCGCGACTGCGGCGAAGTCGGCTTCGTGGTAGTCGATCGCGACTTCCGCGCCGAGCCGGACACACACGCCGCACTTTTCAGCTGAACCGGCCGTCGCGAATACTTTCGCGCCGATCGCGCGCGCCATCTGGATGGCGATCACGCCGATGCCACTGGTGCCGCCGTGCACCAGCAACGTCTCGCCCGCGGAAAGCTTGCAACGCTGAAATACGTTGTACCATACCGTGAACAGTGCCTCGGGAAGTGCGGCGGCCTGCACCATCGAAAAACCTTCCGGTATCGGGAGGCATTGCATCGACGGTGCAACGCATTCGGTCGCGTAGCCCCCGCCGTCCACCAGTGCGCATACCTCCTCTCCGATGTTCCACACCAGTGCAGCGCGCTCACCGGCACCGGACACGTAACCTGCGACCTCGAGTCCTAGTATGGGCGATGCGGTGCTCGGCACCGCGTACTTGCCTGCGCGCTGGAGCAGGTCGGCGTGATTGACGCCGGCGGCTTCTACGTGAATGCGCACGTCATCGGGGCCGAGGGCCGGAACGGCTCCGTCGGTCAGATGCATCTCCTCCGGCCCGCCAGGCCTGAGGACTTCGATGTGCCGGATCGATCCCGGTTTGGAGAAAGGGCTCGACATCGTGCCGCGTCAGGCTATGGCTGAAGCGGCCTGGAGCGCGAGCTTGATCGCGCCGCGTGCACCGTCAACCTCTTCCACATGAACGGTCGCACCGGGAACAGCGACCCGGAGCCTGCGCTCCAGACGCTTCCGGAGCAGCGATCCCTTGTGAAGCAAGCCGCCCGTGAGGGCCAGATCGAAAGCTGCCCGGTCGTCCACGAACAGTTTCCGCGCGAGCGCGCGCACGTGCAGCACGAGCTCTTCCACCGCCATGTCCACGATGCTGTTCGCACGCACGTCGTCCTGCATCGCCATTGCGAGCACCGATGGCGCGAGCGCCGCCAACGCCTCTCTATCGGCGGCAAGCGCCCACGGAATGAGTTGTTCGACCTCGTTCACCTGCGCGGCGGTGAGTATGGCGCCGGTGAGCGTCGTCTCCGGTTCACGACCGTCGTGCGATGCAGCAACGACACTGAGTGCGCGGCGGCCGATCCATGCGCCACTTCCCTCGTCACCGAATGTGAAGCCCCAGCCGCCGCAGCGAGCGAGCATTCCCGCGGGGCTGCGCCCAAAGGCAATCGACCCGGTTCCGGAGATGAGAATCACGCCGGAGCGATCGCCGAATGCATCCGCGAGCGCAATGCTCGCGTCTGTCTCGACGACGACTTCGTCGGCAATCTCCATGCGCGAAAGAGCATCCTGCAGCGCGATCTGCTCGCTCTCCCGGCCAGTGCCTGCAACGCCGGCATACAACACGCGCGGCACGACGTCGGTCAGCGCCGCGCTCTCGAGCGCCGCGACCACGACCGCCGCAATTGTGTCTGCGCATGCGTCGGCGTTGCCGGGCGCCATTGCAGCGCCGGGCCCGACGCTCTCCGCGATCTGGTCGCCAGAAAGCGATGCGACTATGACGCGCGTCTTGCTTCCACCGGCGTCGATACCTACTACGATTTCCGATTCCGAATCACTCATTCTGCGTCATCAACCCTGATTCGCGCGCTTCCGTGCGGGAAGAGCGACGTGAATACTCCGACACCTACTGTTACCACCGTCCCGATCAAAACGTACCACGGCCAGGCAATCGAGCCGATTGGAGCGAGTGCCGGCCACAGCGCGGAAAGCTGCTTCGCGAAGACGACCACGCTCATCACGAGAATGCCTACGGCCATTCCCGTAATCGCGTCGCGCTGCTGCGCGCGGGCCCACATGATGCCGAGCGCAAAACCACCGAGCAACGCGCCGTACGTGAACGACGCAATCGAGAGCGCCACTACGACGACGGGCGTACCCTGCTGCTTGTACAGTAGCGCTATGATGAGCAGCAACAAGCCCCAGGCCAGACTCACCAGCTTCGCCACCCTGAGCGTGCGCGGGTCGTTGGCGTCGCGATGGGTGAGCGGCAGGTAGATGTCGTGCACCGTCGCGGCGGCCAGCGAATTGATCGCGCCGGAGTGAGCGCTCATCGTTGCCGCCAGAATCGCCGCCACCAGCAGGCCGATCAGGCCCGTCGGCATCGCCGTCACTATGAACGTTGGAAAGATCTTGTCGGGCGAATCGAAGGTACGAGCACCGAAGTACGCCCACAATCCCGCGCCTATCATGAGGAAGAGGGCGAACTGAAAGAATACGGCGAAGCCGCTTCCTATGAGCGCGCGCCGCGCATCACGCAGCGACGATGCGGTCATGAGCCGTTGCACGATCACCTGATCTGCGCCGTGCGACGCCATCGACAGGAATGCACCGCCGAGCACGCCCGCTATCAGGGTCTGCGGCTTGTCGAATCCGGTGTAGAGATCGATTGCCTGGAGCTTTCCGGCCGCCGCGGCAGAGTGGAAGATATGGCTCCAGCCACCCGCAACTCCGCGTCCGATGATTACCACCGCGGCCGCCGCGCCGAGGAGATAGACGCAGGTCTGGATGACGTCCGTCCAGACGACGGCACGCACGCCGCCAAAATACGCGTAGATCAAGGTGAGAGCGCCGAGTACCAGAATCGCGATCGGCATGACCACTGTCGCAGGAAGAATCGGAGACAGGATCAGCGCGATTGGAATCGCGGTTGCGAAGACGCGGACCGAATCCGCGAATGCACGCGTGAACATGAAGACGACCGAAGCGAATCGACGCGTCGACACGCCGAAGCGGTTCTCGAGCAACGCGTACGCTGTTACGAGATTTCCGCCGTAGTAGCGTGGTAACAGTACGTATGCGACGACTATTCGCCCGACGATGTATCCCGCGGCGATCTGGAGAAAACCCAGGTTCCCGATGTAGGCCAGGCCGGGAATCGAGATGACGGTGAGTGCGCTGGTCTCCGTCGCCACGATCGAAAAGAGGACTGCCCACCACGGAATCGTGTGATCGGCGACAAAGTAGTCGCGTGTGTTCTTCTGATTGCGCCCCAGGTAGACGCCCAGCAGCGTCGTTCCGACGAGGTACGCAACGAGTACAATAAGGTCGAGGGCGGTGAATGAGTTCTTCATTCACCGCCCTCGGTAGTGCACGGAAACTCGACTACGCCGAGAAGGATGATCCGCAGCCGCAGCCGCCCGTCGCGTTCGGGTTCTTGAAGGTGAAGCCCGATCCCTGCATGGACGTCACGTAATCGATCGTCACGTTGTTGACATACTGCGCGGAGAACGGATCGACGAAGACGCGATAGCCGTCCTGCGAGAGGATCAGGTCGTCGTCCGCGGGCTTGTCCTCGATCAGCAGCGAGTACTTGAAGCCGCTGCAGCCGCCGGGCTGGATGCTGACGCGAAGGCCGCCTTCGTCGGGCGAGACCTTCTCGATCTCCATGAATTTCTGCACCTCGACGCCTGCTGATGGAGTCAGGGTCAGGTTGATTTCTGGTTGGCTGGATACCGCCATGGCTCGCTCCTTTGGTGTAGCTGAAATATAAACGGAAAATACGACTTTCCAGCGCCCCGTTACACCCGCGGCGGATGGCCGGTTCCGGGGACGGACCAATTATTTACAGCCGCGGTAATGGCAGGAAGGCTCGCCCTTTGCGATTATATCCTCACCCCACAACCTTCGGAATCCCACGTGATGCCGCGACCACTCGTCCGACCGCTGTTCGTGCTTCTGCTCTTCACCGCGGGATGCTCAGTCGTGTACCACAAGCTGGACGATCCAGCGGGCCTCCCCGAAGCGAATGTGCGGCCCGGCATATCGGTCTTGCTGAGCGACAGTATCGCCCTCGTTGCGGGTAAACGGGTCGGGTTGCTGACTAACGCCAGCGGGGTAGACGAGCACGGCAGAAGCGACGTCAAGCTGCTAATGACGGACAAGCGCGCCACGAGATCCAACGTCCATCTCGTCGAGCTGTTTTCGCCCGAGCACGGGTTCGCGACTACGCTGGACAGGACCGGCATCGCGTCGGGAATCGATTCGGCGACCGGGCTGGTGGTCATCTCCCTGTACACCAACCAGACCATCCCGCCCCCCGATACGACTCTTCGCGCGATCGACGTTTTCGTGGTCGATCTTCCGGACGTCGGCTCGCGCACCTGGACCTACGACGGCGCCGTGGTTTACGCGATGCGCGCAGCCGCGCGGGCTCACAAGCCGATCGTGGTACTGGACCGCCCCAACCCGATCACCGGATCGTTCGTAGAAGGGCCAATGCTCGATTCGGCGCTGTCGAATGCGGATGACCCTGCGCCGGGCAAGCCCGGACTCGCGTGGGCCCTGTACCCGATTCCGCTCCGGCACGGTATGACAATGGGCGAGCTTGCGCGGTTTTATAACGCCGAGCTCAAGATCGGAGCTGACTTGCACGTTGTGCCCGCGGCACGCTGGAGCCGCGAAGTCTGGTTCGACCGGACCGGCCTTCCGTTCGTCGCTCCGTCGCCAAGCCTGCAATCGTTTCCCGCCATCATTCTCTACCCGGGGCTGGTCCCGTTCGAGGCGACCAATCTTTCAGTGGGTCGCGGAACCGACGAGGCGTTCCGGCGGATCGGAGCGCCGTGGATGGATCCCAAGCGTGTTATCGACCTGCTCAAGGATCGCCCCATTCGCGGCGTGCGATTCTCTCCGGTCGATTTTACTCCGGTTTCTCCGGGCGACAACAAGTATCCCGGCCAGCTGGTTCACGGGATAAGGATCGAGGTGACGGAGCGCAGCCAGCTGCAGACGAGCCGCCTGGCCGCCGGTCTGCTCGCGGCGATCCACAAGGCCTATCCGACCGATTTCACGATCGATTCGACGCGGTTCGATCGACTGTTCGGATCGCCGTCCGCGAGACGCGCGATCCTGAGCGGGGCCGACCCCGACGCTGTCATCGATTCGACCTACGGCCCAGCGTATGCGTTTCGTCAGCGCGTAGCGAAATATCTCATCTACTAAAAGCATAGTAGCCGAGATGCAGGAATCGACCATTTTCCCGGAGCATCAATGAAGAAACTGATAGTCATGCTGGGCCTCGCGGTGGCCGCGACGGCCTGCGGTCCGAGACAGGTCGAGGTCAAGACAGGACCGCAGCCGGTGAGCGAGGTAACGCTCAAGGTGACCAATAACCTCTCTCAGGCGGCCAATATCTACGTTGTCAACAGCGGTAGCGACATCTTTCTCAAGCAGGTTGGGGCGAACAGCACGGAGACCATGAACGTGCCGGGTATCTCCGCTGGCGCCACGGTAGGATTGAAGGCGACACCGATCGACGGCTCCCGCTCGTACACGCGCGACAACGTGACGCTGTCGGGCTTGTACCAATGGCAGATACCGTAGCCATTGCAGCACCCATGGCAGCGCGGTTCGCTGTCAAACACCTAGCCCGATAGCCTCCGGCGGGCTACCTTCCACGCCGATGAAGGCGATCTGGGAGGGGATAAAGGCTGGTTATTTGCGGGTCATTGAACCCGCCGCTGATTTTCTGGTCCGGCGGCGGGTAAATCCGAACGCAATAACGACGTTCGGGACGATCTGCACCCTTACCGGCGCCGTCGTGTACGCCACCGGCCACATCATGACAGCCGGCTGGATCATCGGGGTTACGGCGCTGTTCGATGTGCTGGACGGAACCGTGGCACGCCGCACCGGCCAGTCGAGCGTTTTTGGTGCCTTCTACGACTCGACGCTGGATCGGGTGGCCGACGGCGGCGTCATGGCGGGCCTC
This sequence comes from Gemmatimonadaceae bacterium, assembly GCA_035553335.1. Taxonomy (GTDB): domain Bacteria; phylum Gemmatimonadota; class Gemmatimonadetes; order Gemmatimonadales; family Gemmatimonadaceae; genus Fen-1247. The sequence goes on along the minus strand of DATNCZ010000163.1, from coordinate 3,132 downwards.
GCGGTCTTCTACGCCTCGTCCGCGCTATACCACAACATCTACATGCTCGTGGTATGCCTGCTCGGGATCATCGGAACCTTCCTCGTTTCATACACTCGCGCCCGGGCGGCGGCCCTCGGAATCGATGCCAAGGTCGGGGTGATGCAGCGACCGGAGCGCGTAGTGTTATTATCCGTACCACAGGCATTTTTCGGCCTGGCGCTGCATGGCTGGGTCCTCATGGCGATCGTTGTCCTGTTGACGGTTACAGCATGGATAACGGCAGTCCAGCGCATCAGCTTCGTCCATCGCGCAACATCCAAGAAACCACTGGTGAATGTCTAACAGCTCAGCTGTACCCAAAATCGCGCCGGCTTCAGGCAAGCTCGGTATCCTCACGCCCGGCCTCGGCGCCGTGGCCACGACGTTCATCGCCGGAGTCGAGAGCATTCGCCGAGGGCTCGCCAAGCCGATCGGCTCGATCACTCAGACGGCGACGATTCGCCTCGGAAAGCGGACCGATAACCGCGCTCCGCTAATCAAGGACTTCGTTCCGCTCGCGAATCTGAATGACATCGTGTTCGGTGCCTGGGACCCGATTCCGGATGACGCACTGACGGCCGTTCGCAAGGCGGGGGTTCTCGAAGAGAAGGACGTTGCTCCGATCGCGGACTTTCTGGCGGCGATCAAGCCGATGCCTGCTGTATTCGACAATCATTACGTGACGCGCATCCACGGGACCAACGTCAAGACGGGCAAGACGAAGCGTGATCTCGCGGAGCAGCTGCGTCAGGACATTCGTGATTTCAAGGCAAAGAACAAGCTCGACCGCGTAGTGATAGTCTGGTGTGCTTCGACCGAGATATTCATCAAGGCCGGTCCGCAGCACGCGACGATCGAGCAGTTCGAGCGTGCAATGGACAACAACGACGAAGCGATCGCTCCATCGATGTTGTACGCGTATGCAGCGATCATGGAAAACGTACCGTTCGCGAACGGCGCGCCGAATCTTTCCGCTGACGTTCCGGCGCTGCTCCAGCTCGCGCAGCAGCGTGGCGTTCCGGTATCCGGCAAGGATTTCAAGACGGGCCAGACGTGGATGAAGACCGTCATCGCGCCAGGACTCAAGGCTCGCATGCTCGGCCTCGCTGGATGGTATTCGACCAACATCCTCGGCAACCGCGACGGGGAAGTGCTCGACGATCCGCAATCGTTCAAGACCAAGGAAGAGTCCAAGCTGTCGGTGCTGCACACGATCCTTCAGCCTGAGAAGTATCCGGATCTGTACAAGGATTTCTCGCACGTCGTCCGGATCAACTACTATCCGCCGCGCGGCGACAACAAGGAAGGCTGGGACAACATCGACATCTTCGGATGGATGAATTATCCCATGCAGATCAAGATCAACTTCCTCTGCCGCGACTCCATTCTCGCCGCACCTCTCGTGCTCGATGTCGCGTTGTTCAGCGACTTCGCTCAGCGGGCCGGAATGAAGGGAATCCAGGAGTGGTTGTCGTTCTTCTACAAGAGCCCGATGACGGCGCCTGGCTTGCAGCCCGAGCACGATCTTTTCATCCAGCAGACCAAGATGAAGAACACGCTCAGGCATCTCATGGGCGAGGATCAGATAACCCACCTCGGACTCGAGTACTACGCATAATGAAGACAGCGACGCTGATGTGGACATCACTGCTCGCGGCCGCGTCCGTTTCTCTGGCATCGTGCGGTGGCAACAACAACCGCGCGGGCGAGATTCGGCAGTGGACCGACGACATGGCTTTCCGCATCAGCGTCGTGCCAGCTCCGCCGATCTCGGAGGAGATGACGGTGTTCAAGGTCGTCGTGTCGGACAAGGAGAGCGGCCAGCCGATCCAGGCGGGGCAGGGACGCATCTTCGCGACGAGCCAGGAGCACGCGCAGACGGGCGACGGCCTTGCAAAGGGAGCTGAAGTCGGCACGTACTACGCGCACGTTCGTTTTCCGGTATCAGGCGACTGGGCCGTCGGCCTGCAGTTCCGGCGAGATTCAACAAGCAAGCTCGAGCGCACGCAGGACTGGCAGCAGCAGGTTCTGCCAGCTCCACCGCTCGGCCAGAGCACAGATACGACCAAACGCTGACAAATGCGCCATTTTTTCAGATCTCATCTGAAGCCCGATCAGGTCCTCGCAATTGCGGACACGTTCTTTCCGACCATCCAGGAAAACCGAACGGCATCGGCGAACCGTACTCGTGATTTTTCCGGTCCACTCGGCGCGCTCAAACTGAGCGTGAAGATGGAAGGTGGTCACTACACGTTCGTGCAGATCGACACGGACCAGACAGGCGAGAGCCGACTGGATCGCAACGCCAAGAAGTTCTTCGTCGAGCTGCATCGGGCCGAAGATCCGGCGTACAAGCTTACTGCTTCATACTAGGCGGCGTCATGACGTTGACGCGCGAGCAGAAGCTCGAGCTGTACTATTACATGCGGCTCACGCGCTCGCTCGAAGAGCGCCTCGTGAATCTCTATCGGCAGACCAAGGTGATCGGAGGCCTGTTCCGCTCACTCGGACAGGAAGCCGACGCCGTCGGTGCGGCGTACGCACTCGACAAGTCGAAGGGTGACATTCTCTCGCCGCTGATTCGCAATCTGGGCGCGATGCTCGTGCGCGGCGCGGAGCCGACCGAGGTCATCAAGCAGTACATGGCCAAGGGCGATTCGCCGACCAAGGGCAAGGAGCTCAACATCCACTTCGGTGGCATCGAGCGCGGGTTCGTTGGACAGATATCGCACCTGGGTGACATGGTGCCGGTGATGGCTGGCGTCACGCTCGCTGCGAAAATGCGCGGCGAGGATCGCGTCGGTCTTGTCTTCGTTGGAGACGGCGCCACGTCGACCGGTGCATTCCACGAGGGAATCAACTTTGCCGCGGTGCAGCGCTGTCCGCTCGTCGTGATCGTCGAGAACAACGGTTACGCATACTCGACTCCCGTCGCGAAGCAAACCGCCGCCAGGTCATTCGTCGACAAGGCCATCGGTTATGGAATTCCGGGCGAGCAGGCGGATGGGAACGACGTGCTTGCAGTGTACGACGTCACCAGACGTGCAGTCGATCGCGCGCGGCGTGGTGAAGGGGTGACGCTCATCGAGCTCATCACATACCGCAGAAAGG
>DATNCZ010000162.1:0-5086 GCA_035553335.1 Gemmatimonadaceae bacterium | reverse complement strand
CAGAGGTCGAGTGGGGACTGACTCGCGAGCCAGTCGACGACTTTCGATTCAGGCGATCGTTTGAACGGCTCGGAAATGACGTTCGTGTCGAGCAGGTACCGCATTCGTCCGCGCCGAGGTCAGAGGTCGACGTCGCGCGGCAGATCGGGCCGGCGGTCGAATACACCCTCGGGCAGTTCTCCGGCTGCAACGGCGGCCGCCGCCGGGGAGGTCCGAAGGAAATCGACGAGATCACCGGGAGCGATCAGACGCTCGTAGTCTTCCTTCGCCAGGACGACAACGGCGTCATGCCGGCCGCGCGTGACGAGCTGAGGCTCGTGCGCCAAAGCCCGGCGGACGACTTCAGACAACTGATTCTTGGCTTTTTCCAGGGTCCAGGTGGTCATTTTCAGCCCTCCATGACTGGGATCTGGCCAGACTAGACAGCTAGAACTATACTAGCTAGTCTGGCCAGGTGCAACTCCGAGCCCAGTTCCGGCAACAAGATGAGATCGCTTTCAAGAAGATTAGAGCGTTTTAATGTTGGCGGCGTATTGGCTGACTCAGCTCGGTTCCTTATTTTCGGGCTGTATTCGGTCTAGCGAGTGCATTTATGGCAGAATTCGACGAAGTAATCGCCCCCGACTTGGGGACCGCTCCTGTGAGCGGTCCACAGAACGCCGACCGTGCCGTTCCGGTGAGCGCGCGCGAACGTTGGGAGGCGATGGGCGAAAGGCCCCTCGCGCAGCGAGGACAAGGGGCCGTCTGGCGCGTCCGCGATCGTGAAGATCCCCGAGGTGAGCATCACGCGCTGAAGGAGATGCGGTACCGAAAAGGTCCGGCCAGTCTCGCGTATCGCCGATTCGTGCGCGAGATCAACGTCATGACAGCGCTCAGCGGGACTCACCCGGGAATCGTCCCGGTAAAGGCGCACGGCATTCCCGCCGATGCGGATGAGTGGGAGCCGTTCTACGTGATGCCTCTCGCCGAGGCCTCGCTCGAGCGTGCGCGCGATCTGGCCGGATCGCTCGAGCCCGTGCTCAAGATCGGCATTCGGATCGCGGAAGCTCTCGAAGTCGCTCACGACAACGGCGTGATTCACCGAGACGTGAAACCCGGAAACGTGCTCCTTTTCGGCGATGACCGCCAACCGGCGCTCGCCGACTTCGGCATCTGCCACCTTGAGGACGATGACCGACTGACAGGCACAGATGCGCAGACAGTCGGTTCTCGGGATTACGTCGCACCGGAACTCCTTGGCGGCGGGTTGCGCGAAACCGTTTCGGTACGCGTCGATATCTACTCGCTCGGAAAAACGCTCTACGCCGTCGCCGCAGGTCGCGACCCGTTTCCGCGCGAGGCGCACCGAGAGGAGGAATGGGATCTTGCAAATCGATTCCGTGACCCACGGTTCGAGCACCTTCACGGGTTGCTCGACCGGATGGTGACACTCGATCCCAATTCACGCTTCGCGACGATGCGCGAGTGCCGCGAAGCGATGGAACGCGCGCTCGAGAATGTACAGAACGGTCGACCCTACCATGCCGGCATGTATGGTGGTGACCGGGTCGCGATGGAGCGGTATTACGCGGGTCTCAATGTCCTTCAGCGTTCGTCGGGTCGAGAGAAAGGCGATGCTCAAGTTGCCGTAGTCGATGAAAGCGAGAGAATCGTTGTCGACACGATTGTTCGGACGACACCGGGCGGAAAGGATGCCGACTATGCGCGTGGCCTGCAGCCGGGAGATCGCGAGTTAGCCCTCACGTGTGCGAATCACCTGCTCGTGCCGGCCGTGCTGGGAATAACTCTTGGCCTCGACGAACTGGTCGAAGAGTGGTGGGGGGGGCTCAAACACCTTGCACTACCGGAGGAGTTTCAGACGCGTCGCGAGGTATTGCTCGCGGAAGCTGCCGCCGCCGCGGCGTACGGAGCAGCTGCCATTGCTTGGCGGCGTCGGAGATGGGAGATCCTGCGGGAGATCGTTTCAGTCATCGCGCACCACAAGCATCCTTTCATCTACATGGATGTTGGAGAAGGGCACTCACGGAAATCGGCCGCTTGGGTTTCGGCGTTTCTCGCACAATCGGAGCTGATCCGGCACGTTGAGCCGGATGTTAGCGCGGATCCAGATGGCGCCCTCGGGATCGTCTCGGGGCTTGCTGTCCTTGTCGACCTCATCGAGACGCCCGAAAAGGTTTTGGAAACACTCACGGACCCGAATACGCGGATCGACGGCGCGGATTACGCCGCGCTCTATCCGGATTTCCGCGAGTGGATCGATGCGCTACCACGGGCGGCGCTGAAGAGTCCTGCCGTTGGGCGAGGTGTCGCGCAGGTTCTCGGCGCGAGTTCCGCGCCGGAACTTCATGTAGCGCTGAAGAGAATTACGCCAGTGCTGCGGCGATGGATGGCGCAGTTCGCCTCGCGGCTGAACCGCGACTCTTTCTGGCTGAGCGAATTCGGAAAGAGCGGACCATGGATCCAGTGGACCGACTCAGAGACGTACGCGCGCTAGTCGCCGTTCTCTTGCGTTGAAAGCGAGCGAATTCAGTGCATCCTTACTTAGTCGTCCCGAGCTGCGACGTCCGCGTGATACGCGCAGAGAGAAGTCGTATTCCAAGCTCCGACCTCGACACCCGAGTTGCGAATGGCATTCGCTACGCGCCCATCCTCTTCGTCGATGCCGAGCCTGTCGTAAAGCGCTGACTCGAAGCCATCTGCATCGACAATGTCAGTGCCGCAGACGGCGCAGTCAGAGAGTACGGCGAACGCAGAGGCGATCGAGTGTAGATAGTGCGACACATCTCCATCGTCGCTCTGACGGTCCAGTTCGTCCAGAAATTCGTCTACGGTCTCCGGCAGATCGCCGAGCACTGTATCCCGGTAATACGCCTCTGATTCGGCGACTTCCTGCTCCGCCAGTTCGATGACGGCGCGGCGTGCCGCGTCTGGTCCTTGTGACGCCGCGAGCGGAAGGAACGAGAAAAGCCTCTCGTGACCGAGAGGAAAGCTGGCGCTGGTCCGGTAGGCTTCCTCTACGCTCTCGCAGAAGCGTGGGTCTTTGATGAGGGACGCGAGGGCTCGTAGATCGGTGATCCCCAACTCTTCGCACGCGGCAAGAACACTTTGAACTGCCCATTCCGCTGGATCTCGACCAAAGACCTCATGAAAGGCAAATGCGAGTGTTTCAGGCGTGATTCCGTCGACTGCCGGAGCAGAGGCCGGAGCGATCTTGCGCTGAGTTAGGTCCTCCCGAATGTCCTGCGCGATCTGGTCGGCTGTGTCGAGCAGGTCTGCGAGGCGTTCGGCGAGCTTCCGGTGCAATTCAGGAACATCAGCACCCTTGTAGACGTCGCGGTGTGTGAGCTTGCCCCACGCATCTTGCAGCAGCGTTCGGACTTGCACTTCAAAAGGTACAAACGTCGGATGCAGCGGTGAGCCGATTTGCAAATACCCATTCACGTGAGTGGCGCGGTAGCCCGACTCGGGCTTTCGATCATGAATCTGAACAGCAAGCGTCGAGCACCGTGGCTCCAGCGCTTCGCGAAGGAGCTCAGCAACTCTCGGGACGTCCTCGATATTCTCACAAACGACGCGTGCACCGATGATATCGGGTGCACGGCTCAAAGCATCCTGCGGCGACCAACCCTTTTTCTTGGCCTTTGCCGCCAGGCTCGCCCGCGACTTGATCCGTGATTGAATCAGGTGCGTTCGCACCAGCCCCGTCGGATCGACCTTTGGCAGAATGCCTTTGATGATCTGACGTACGGCATTGCGCGCCTCGACGAAGTCGTTACGTCGGCCCTTGTAGAGTTGCCGGAATTCCGAAGGGTCAAACTGAGCCGGCGGGGAATTGGCGGGCATGTCCAATGACTAGCCTCTCGTCGCCATGTGAAAGTGAGCCACCATCCACGCCAGCCGCGCCTCCGGCGCGGTCGCTGGCCGCGTCGCGCTGGTGCGCGGTGGGCGCTTCGCGCCGCTTAGCAGGAAAAGCTCGCGAGAGCAAGCAGATCACGCCCGGCCGCGTTTCTTCTCCGGGATGCGCTCGAGGAGCTCGGCAATCGAGCAATCGAGGACATCACACAAGACGTCCAAAGTCTCTAACTCGACCCGCCGCGGTTTGTTGTTATAGAGGTCGTTGACGGTCGAGTACGCGAGGCCGGTGCGCGTCTGCAATTCCGTCTGCGACATCCCGCGTTCTTCGAGTAATTCGCGCAATCGGAATCGCACCGCCACGGCGACCTCCACAATAAAATATAGCCTAGAAACTATAGCCTAGGGGCTTGACAGATTATAGCCCCTGGGCTATAATAATACTCACAGAAAAGAGGCAGCCGGTAACCCTGGAAAAGTTGGCCGACTGCCTCCCACAGCCCCGAAGGGCCGCAGTCGCAAGGTAGCGATTTCCGACCCCTCGGACAACCGGGAGGGAACGATGTACGCTCCGATCTACCTACCTCAAAGCGAGGCAAACCATCCCGACGTCGCCGCCCTCGAGCGCGCGATCATCGAAGCCGAAGGGCCGTATCACGTCGGAGGCAGGTACTTCGCCAATGGCGGAGATGCGCGGCAGGAACGGCACCGGCTCGCCAAACGCCGAGTCAGAGAAGCAACGCGACGGGCGACGTATGCCGGTTGCGTACGCGGAGCTTGCGATGCCGCGCCACGGTTCAGGGTTTCAACCTGCGTGACAGAGCGCGAACGGCAGCAGATCGACGCCGGTGCAGTCGAATGCGTGCGCGCTACCCATCGTCAGACGCTCTCGGAAATCGCCGCGGATTTCACGACAGGTGCCGCCGATGGCGCGGTGATCTCTGCCGCGCGAGTGAGTGCCGAAAGCTCGTCCATGTTGCGCGCTTTGGTTCGCGGATTCCCGACGCAAGTCGTCGTCGGTCTGATCGGCGAGGGCGACGAATCGCGAGCCGTGCGCGCGGCTGTCCTGTTCGGGCAATCCGGAATTCGCGCGGTGATCGACGTTCGGAGCGCGCAGGGCTGGCGGGAGTTCCGGGATGTGTTCGACTGCGGGAATCAGCCCGATCAATTCATTCGCGAAGCGCTCGCTGTGATTCTCTGCGATATCGGCGAATCAGACGACGTTAGCAGCGAC
>DATNCZ010000161.1:0-6299 GCA_035553335.1 Gemmatimonadaceae bacterium | reverse complement strand
TCTGGTCGTCGTACTGCTCAGTGTAGGCGGTGTCTGGTTGGCTCGCTCGCTACCATCGGCGATCTATCCGGAATTGCTCTTTCCGCGCATCACGATCGTCGCCGAGGGCTCATCGCTTGGCGCCCGGCAGGTGGAGTTCTCGGTTACGCGTCCGTTGGAGGAGGCAGTAAGCACGGTGCCCGGTGTCACTCGCGTGACATCCAAGTCCATTCGCGGCGCCACTGAGATATCCGTGACGTTTACACCGGCGACAGACATGCAGTCGGCGCTGCAGCTGGCACAGACGCGCGTGAGCCAGATACGCAATACGCTCCCCAGTGACGTGAACGTCGAAGACGCGCGCCTCACCCCGTCTCTGTTCCCGATTCTGTCGTACAATCTGGAGGGCACCGATCCGTCGACACTGTACGACATCGCGCGCTACCAGATCCGGCCGATCATTTCCCGCGTTCCCGGTGTGGGACGGGTGGATGTGCAGGGAAGCAGCATCCGGGAGATCGAAGTCGTAGCCGATCCGTCCACGCTTGCCGCGCAGGGCCTCACGTACAACGATCTTGCGACGGCGATTCAGAATGCAATCTCGCCGGCAGCGGTAGGACGCGCCGCACGCGACTACAAGCAGTATCTGATTGTAACGGATCAGGAAGCTCACTCCGTCGCCGACGTCGGAGCCGTTGTTCTACCGAACGGCCTGCACGTTCGCGACGTGGCAGCGGTACAGATGGGAACGGAGGACCAGGTGATGCTCGTGCGAGGCGATGGCAGGCCAGCCGCATTGCTGAACATCACGCGACAACCGGGCGGGAACACGGTCGACATCGCGGATAGCGTTGCTTCGATCGCCGCAACGATCCGGAAGACTCGTCCGGCTGGCGTGATTCTCAAGCCTGTGTACGATCAGGCCGCACTCGTTCGCGAGGCGGTGACATCCGTACGCGACGCGATGCTCATCGGCGCCGTGCTCGCGATAATAGTGCTCTTCGCATTCCTGCGACATGGACGCATTACTGCCGTAAGTGCGACCGCCATCCCGCTCACGATGGCGATCACGGTCTTCGTCATGTCCATGATCGGGCAGACGTTCAACCTGATGACGCTGGGAGCGATGGCCATCGCTGTGCGTCTCGTCATCGACGATGCGGTGGTAATCACCGAGAACATCGCGCGACATCTTTCATTCACGCCGGACAGGCACCTCGCCATTCGTGATGCGCTCCAGGAACTGATCCTGCCGGTCACGACTTCGACGATCACCACTGTAGTTGTATTTCTACCACTCGGCCTGCTGACTGGAGTCGTGGGCCAGTTCTTCAAGGCACTTTCAATTACGCTCACCATAGCCGTGATCGTATCGCTGTTTCTCGCCATCACGCTCATCCCATTGCTCAGCGAGCAGTTCGTGCGTGCGAGCGACGCCTCGGTTGAGCAGCCTGGTGTGAAAAAGAGCGGCATACTGCACCACATCGGCCGTGGACTCGATTCGCTCGCGGACATTTATGAACGGTCGCTCGTCAGCGTACTGCGTCATGTCTGGATAATGATCGGAGGCGCGGTCCTGCTCGTGATCCTCGGAGTGGTCGCCGCACGGTTCACAGGAACCGGGTTCCTGCCGGAGATGGACGAGGGCGCTTTCGTACTCGACTATTTCACGCCCGGCGGAACGGCGCTGTCGGAAACCGATCGAGAGGTTCACATCGCGGAGAAGATACTCGCGCAGACACCCGAGATATCAGGTACCTCCCGCCGAACTGGCGCCGAGCTCGGCCTCTTCGCGACGCAGCAGAACGTGGGCGATCTGGTGGCGCGCCTCGTTCCCGAATCCAAGCGGTCACGGAGCATCTTCGAGGTGATGGATGACGTTCGCGGCAAGATCTCCACTGCCGTACCGCGGTTGCATATCGAGTTTGTTCAGATTCTGTCGGATGTCATCAACGATCTCGCCGGTGCCGCGCGTCCTGTCGAGATCAAGCTGTTCGGGGACGACTTGAACCAGCTCGAGACCTACGCCCGCTCGATCAGCGATCCGCTCGGCAAGGTCCCCGGAGTCGAGGATCTGTTCAATGGTGTGAGCGAACCCAGCGCGGAGATATTGCTGCATGTGGGTTCGGCGGAGTCGGCGCGCGCGGGACTCACCCCTACCGGTGTCGGTGACGTCGTGCAAGGGGCGCTTCTGGGTGTTCCCGCCGGCGAGGTACGCGCCGCTGACCGCGCGATCGGCGTTCGCGTGCGCGCGCCCGATGCTGTCCGGTTCGATGCAAACAAGCTGGGAGACCTCCCACTCGTATCGACGGCTACACGCAGCGCCGTTCCGTTGTCCGCCGTCGCTACACTCACGCCGACCGAGACGCGCGCGGAGCTGGATCGGGAGAATCAGCAGCAGATGATCGCGGTCACGAGCGATGTCAGCGGTCGCGCGTTGAGTGGCGTGATGACAGATGTCAAGCGTGTACTCGCAGCGCATCCGCCGCCACCGGGCATCCGCGTGGAGCTGGGCGGACAGTACGCGGGTCAGCAGGAGGCCTTTCACGCATTGCTCCTCGTACTGCTGCTCGCCGCCCTCAGCGTCACAGCTGTGATGGTGGTGCAGTTCCAGTCCTTTGTCGAGCCGCTCGTAGTCCTCGTGGTGGCGCCTATCTCGTTCGTCGGCGCAGTGGCACTGCTATTGATTACCGGCACACAGCTGAACGTATCCTCGTTCATGGGTCTCATCCTGCTGGTGGGACTGATCGTGAAGAATGGAATCATACTCCTCGACTTCACGCGTTATCGGATGGTGCATGACGACGTTCCGCTCGAGATCGGATTGCGCGATGCCGCGCGTACACGTCTGCGCCCGATTCTCATGACCACGCTCTGCACGCTGTTCGGGTTGCTTCCGCTCGCGCTGGGGCTCGGGGCGGGCAGCGAGCTGCAGCGTCCGCTGGCGCTTGCGGTTATCGGAGGGTTGGCGCTCTCCACTCCGATCACCCTGTACATGGTGCCGAGCTTGCTCGTACTGATTCGGGGCCGCGATTATCGCATCGCTCGCACGGCCACGGAGACGAGCCTGGGGGAAGCGACGGCGACCGCGCCGTAGTTCCGCGTACGCGGCCGAGGGGCTCCGGCCGCATGTTATCTTTGGACCATGATTCATTCATGGCACGATCTCCCGCCCGGAAGCAATCCTCCCGTGCAGGTTACCGCGGTCGTAGAAATACCCACTGGCAGCCGCAACAAGTACGAGCTCGACAAGGACACGGGACTCTTCCGTCTCGATCGCGTCCTGTACTCGGCGGTGTCCTATCCCGGTGAATACGGTCTGATCCCGCGTACGCTTCACGAGGATGGCGATCCGCTGGATGTTCTCGTTCAGGTCGATCAGCCGACTTTTACGGGATGCCTCATCGACGTCCGGCCGATCGGCGTTCTGAAGATGCTGGATCGCGGCGAGCCGGATGACAAGATATTTGCCGTGCCGTGGCATGACCCCCGCTACGAGGAGTATTACGACATCGCGCGCTTCCCTCAGGCGTATCTGAAGGAGATCGAGCATTTCTTTCTCATCTACAAGGACCTCGAAGGTCGTCGCGTCGAGATCAAGGGATGGGAGGGAAGCGAGTCGGCAAAGCAGGTGATCGTCGATTCCATCGCGCGCTACGACGCGAAGTACATGCACGTCGGACCCTAGGGCATCTTCGTCATCCCGAAGATGTCTTCCATCCGCGCCGCCTTTATCACCGCGATCGCATCGTTGCGCACCGCGCGTGCGCGCGCACTATCGCCCTGGTGCTCCAGCGCGTCGCTGAGATTGAGCCCGACAAGCGTGTAATCGACAGGCGTTGGCAACGACGGTCTGTCTATCCAGTCGCCACGACGCACTATCGCCGCGGGTCCGCGATAGATGCGCCATAGTGCGTCGGTCCCGCGCGTGTCCAGTACTGGTCCGGCGGAATCCGACACCGGAGTCGGCATCAATTTCTGAACGAGCCCCTCGCCGAGTATGTAGCGCTGCAGGCCAAACTGCTTTGGGTATGGCGAGCCCATCGTGAAATACACCGGCCGCTCGGGGAGCGCGTCCGTAATGAGACGCAGGATGAAGACGTCCTTGCGCTCCAGGTAGCCTGCTGCAATGCGTCCCTCGATTGCTCCACTCTTCAGCAACTGAGGCTCGCGCAGCTCCATGATGTCGGGAACGGAATCAGCCTGCGCGTCCGTCATGCGAAATACAGCGTGTGCGGGAACGGGCCAGTGACCGGTTCGATACATCGCGGGGCCAGCGGCGGCATCGTACTTGTGAATTGGCGCCCGCAGTAATTGCTCCACGAACCAATCCATCTGGAGGTACTGGTCGATGATCACCGTGACGTCTGGCCGCACACCTTCGACGTACTGTGCGTACCAGAGCGGAAATGTGTCGTTGTCGCCACCAGTCACGATCACGCCGTACGGCTCGACCGAGTTGAGAATGTCAACGGCCCAATCGCGCGCTACCGTATCGTTCCGGCGTGACGCCGCGCCCCAGTTTCCGATCAGCGGGAATGCAGTCAGCGCCAACAATGCTCCGCCAGTGCGCGCTCGCTGCCAGATCGCGGCAATCGCTACCGCCACCCAGACGCCCCACGCGCTGAAGCTCCAGAGGTAGAAGTAGTCGCGATCGCGTACTTCACGTGGCACGCTATCACCCAGTCCCGGCGCCTGGGAGTAGCCGTACTTGAAGTTCATGTAATAGACGAGCAGAACCGTCAACGTGAACATGAAGGTCGCCCAGTAGATGCACGACGCGCGATCCCATCGCCAGTGCACTGTTGCTCCGTAGATGCCGAGCCCGAACATCAGGAGCGCCAGGAACATCTGCGTGAGCGGTGAAGATCCGTGCGGATCTCGCAGCCACTGCCACTTGAAGTACAGCCACCACATTCCCAGTTGCGAGCCGAACGAGATCTGGCGATCGGTCACCGATGGCTTGCCGTATTGAGTGCGATTGATGTTGTCGGAAAGCCTGGTGTACGTCTTTTCGCTGAACGTGCAGGACCATTCGAGTCTCGTCGTGCAGCCGGTCGGGGCACCTTCGTTCATCTCGGGCGCCTGCGCAGCGCGAATCGGCTCGAAGATGAACGGCGTCAGTCCCAACGCAAATGCGCCGAACACTGCAAGCACGAGACGCGGCTGCAGGAATTTCCTCCATCGCTGGCTCGCGACCGTCACTATCACCGCAAGCCCGGGAAGCAATCCGGCAGGATGCACGGCGTAGCCCGCACCCATCAGAAACGATATGGCAACCAGCTTTGCATCGTTTCTGGGCCTCCCGTCTCCATCGAGCCAGCTGAGCATCAACAGCGTGATGATCGCGAACAACGCGAGCGAGATCGTGTAAACTTTCTCGTTCACCACCGATTGATTCCAGACGGTAAACGCGCTCGCGCCAATGACCACGCCGGCTGCCGCGCAGATTCGACGGCGCATGACCGCGACTCCACCACGCGCCAGCACCGAGTCGATGAGAACGAACCAGGAGCCGGCGGCGATGGCGCTGCAGAGAGCGGCGAGGATGTTGATCCTCGCCGCGTAGGACACCGGTATCGGTATCAGTCCAAATGCGTGCGCGATCATCACGAACAACGGATTTCCGGGCGGGTGCGGCAGCCCGAGCACCTTTGCGGCCGCTATGTACTCGCTGGTATCCCACATTGCCGTCGTCGGTGACAGCGTGATGAGATACAACACGAACACACACAGTGAGGCGAGCGCGCCCCAGGCGTACGGGGGAGTCTGGGCCTCCCCCGTCCTGACATCTCGCGTCATCAGAAGTCCGTTCTTGACTGTGGGTCGTGAACGTCGCGGAGCCGCTGCTCATCAGCGGGCGCACGCGTATTCTCGCCGCAACGTCCCGGCGGAAGTATCGAATCGCGCGTCGAAGCACCGAGTGTGTCGTGCATTATCGCGCGCAGTGTGTCACACGCAACGACCGTTGCGGTCCTCGGCTTCCTGTTGTCTCGCGTATGAGTCACGAAGATCAGTGCGACGGTCGCGAGCGTGATTCCCGCGCCGACCAGCGTGCGCCGGAGCTGCGCCGAGCCACGCGCGACGCGCATCTTGAGCGCCGAAACCGCAACGCCAGTGTCGGCGGAGATTTCTTCGTAGCTCCGATCTTCGCCGTACTTGCTGAGCACGACGGAGCGTGTGGCGTCGGGCAGGGATTCCAGCGCCTCGCTCAATCGTTGCGCCAGGGCATGGTCTTCTTCGCGCGGGAGCGCCGCCGCCTGGCCGCCATCGGAATGAGCCCGCATCCATTCGCTTGCGACGTTTGCGCGCCGCCGCGC
>DATNCZ010000160.1:0-6279 GCA_035553335.1 Gemmatimonadaceae bacterium | reverse complement strand
GCGAATGCGCCGCGGGTAATGGGCGGCGGAAAGCTGCAGGGAATACCTGGACTGCAACGCGCGCTCGCGCGCAATCCGATAGCAGGTCCGGCTCCGCAGCTTAGCGGGCTGGCGCAGATGGTCGGGTTTGCACTCGGCTCGCCGGAGTTCCAACGCAGGTAGATGGCACACGCAAACGCGATGCATTGTGCATCGCAAACTGGGGGACGAATCAGCATGGACCGCAGGGTATTCGTGAAGTCGGGAGCGCTCGCGCTCGTTACGATGGGATTGAGTCCCAGTTTTCTGCGCAGGATGGCCTATGGCATGGAGCTGAAGAACGTCCCTCGGGGAAAGACGCTCGTATGTCTCTTTCAGCGTGGTGCCGCTGATGGATTGAACGTCGTGGTGCCGCATGGCGAGCAGGCGTACTACGACATGCGGCCGACGATCGCCGTTGCGCGGCCGGGTCAGGCCGCGGGCGCGATCGATCTCGACGGATTCTTCGGACTGCATCCATCGCTCGCACCGCTCAAGCCGCTCTGGGATCAGAAGCTGCTGGCGCCGATCCACGCCGTAGGAAGTCCGAGCACGTCGCGGTCGCACTTCGACGCTCAGGACTTCATGGAAACAGGAACGCCGGATGTGAAGGGAACTCCGGACGGATGGCTCAATCGTCTTCTCGCGGTGGAGGGGACCTGTCAGCAGTGTCAGGCCGAGCCGTTCCGTGCGGTTGCGATGACGGCGCAGACGCCTCGCATACTGGAGGGACCCGCCGAGACGATTGCAATGAGCTCACTGGGCGAGTTTTCGGTTCGTGCGACGGGGAGCGAGGCCGAGCGGCTCGAGGCGCTTTACCGCACGGGGAGTGCGGATCTCGTGCACGGAACCGGGCAGGAGATGTTCGACGCAGTCAAGCTCATGAAAAGCGCAAACCCTCAGCAGTACGCGCCACGGAACAGCGCCGTCTATCCTAAAACGCAGTTCGGTCAGCGGCTCATGCAGATTGCGCAGCTCATCAAGTCGAATGTAGGTTTGGAAGTTGCGTTCGCCGACGTTGGTGGATGGGACACGCATGTGAATCAAGGGAACGGCACGGGGCAGCTTGCGGGACGACTGGACGATTTTGCGAAATCGCTCGCAGCGTTCACGCAGGACATGGGCGATCAGATGAACGACGTGCTCGTGCTGACGATGTCGGAGTTCGGACGTACGGCGCGAGAGAACGGCAACCGCGGAACCGACCACGGGCACGCGACGGCGTTCTTCGCCCTCGGCGGCGGAGTGAAAGGCGGCAAGGTCTATGGCAAGTGGCCTGGTCTCGCGCCGGAGCAGCTGAATGAAGGGCGCGATCTAAAGCTGACTACGGACTTTCGCACGGTGTTCAGCGAGGTAGCCGTGAAGCATCTTGGAGCATCGCGAGTCGAGAAGATATTTCCCGGATACACGGGCGGGCCGCAAGAGTGGCTCGGGCTCGTGTGAGCGGAGAGATGAGACGAGGAAGGATGCGTCCGGCTGGGAAGACCAGCCGGACGCTTTTGTTTTCGTGCGCGTGGTTTCAGGTACGACCGAGGCTCTCGGAGAGATCAATCAGCGCCAGCGGGGTGTTTCGATCCAGTTGCTCGGGTTGGCGCGGATGTAACGGCGGATGTTCGCGAGGGCACGGTCATTACGGATGATGCACGCGTAAGAGTTGCGTTGCGAGAGCGGGCCGGAGAAGCGCGACCAGCCGTGGTCGGTCACAGCGTGGCGATAGCGGGCGGTGGTGAGGGATTCGATGTGTCGTACGATGTCGGGTAGCGCGATTTCGCGTGGCGACGAACCACGCGATGTGACGGATTGCGTCGTTAACGTCGTCGCGGGCACCCGACACAAAACTACGATCGCGTGAATGTGATCGGGCATTACCTGGAATACGTCGATGCGGACGCGGGGATGCCATGAATCCAGGTCGCGAGGACGGAATGCACCATCGATCCGGCATCGCTGAGGAGCATCCTGCCATTTGCGATACGACCGAAACGAGGCGCGCGATTCTGTGCTACGATCGTTACGAAATAGCCGCCAGCATACGAATAGTCGTAACCTCGTAGCCGAATTGAATGACGGCCAACGGCACTGCGTCGCGATGGACTCACTTACCGAGAGTGTCGCCAGCGCGAACACAACCGATGCATCCACGATGTGCAAGCGTGATCACATTGCGGCAACGACCACCCAGCGGAGCGCGCAAAGTCATCGTGCCCACGGCTCGGCGCAGCATGCCACAACGCTTAACCGATTCCTAATACTCCGATCATCGCCCTGTAACCTGGAGGTCGTACGTTCGCTTGCGTAGCCATCGGGAGCAAGCAAGGCCACTGCGTTGCGCAGCGCGAGGCGCACGTGCAATCCTTTCCGGCGAGGTACGATGTCTCGACCGTTGTTCTGTGCGCTGGCGTTGGCACTTGGCATCACACGATCGTTGGCGGCACAAACGTCACCGCCACTTGGCCGCGATGTGCTGCATGGTCATATAAGCGTGGATAGCGGCAAGCCGATCGCCGGTGCAACGGTGACGGTAACGATGGCGCCGGACCGCTCGTATCGTCAGACGCAAACGGATTCGAGCGGGTACTACGAGATCGTGTTCGCGCAGGGGACGGGCGACTATCTCGTGCACGCTGTTGCTCCGGGGATGGATGCCGCGCGCAAGCGTGTGACGCGGAGTGGGCGCGATTCGGTGTTTGTCGTCGATCTGCATCTCACCCGCGCGGGAGCGCAGCAGCTGGCCGCTGTCAACGTGCGAACCAGCAAGCCAAAGCTGTACGGCGGCGCGGACTTTTATGCCTCGCCGGGTCCGGGTGTGGTCGAGCACGACACATGGGACGGCGTGGTTGGTTCGATCGCACCAGATCTCGCCGGAAATCTTGCTGCAATGATTGTCACCACACCCGGTACGGTGATGACAGCTGGAGGCACCTCCGTTGCCGGGCTCGATCCGGGCCAGAATGGCGCTACCCTCAACGGACTGGGATTTGCGGGAGCCGATCTTCCTCGCAGCGCGATTACATACCAGCGAATCACGACGTCGACGTACGAGCCGGCGCGTGGATGGTTTGGCGGCGCTCAGGAACAGATCGAACTGGCCGACGACGTCATCGCCTCGATCCGCACCGCGCACCTTACGCTCGACGCTCCAGCCTTCCAGTACGCCGATCCGACCTCGCGCGCACTCGGCCAGCCGTTCACCCGCATCATGGCGAACATCGGCGGTGCGGACCGCACGCATCTCGACAAGGTTGCGTATAACTACGGCGTTACAGCATCCCGGCAGGTTGATCAGCCGGTATCGCTGTTCACGGCGCCGGGTCTCATTCTCTCCCAGTCCGGAATCCGACGGGATTCCGTCGCGCGGCTCGAAACCACTTTGTCCTCGCTGGGTCTGACGACACCCGGACATCGCGACGCTGGCACGCGTGCGTCAGATCGCCTGACATTCGTCGGACAGATCGGGAATGCGCCGAGCAACTGGGCAACGTTCGAGGACACCAAGACTACGTGGACGATCCTGGGCTATGGCTCAATCGATCGCCAGAATGTCGGGAGCCTCGCACCGACCGCTGCGCCAAGCGCGAGCAGCCGGCCGCGCGATCGCGATCTCGCACTGCAGGGACATCTCATGAGCCACGTTCGCGATAACCTGCTCGCAGAGGGCACCACTGGGATCTCATTGAGTCACCACGAGACGGTGCCCGCTTCACGCATCCCGGCAGCGACCCTGTTGCTCGCATCCACAACGTCAGGCGATACGAGCGCGACGAGCGTGGTTCCGATTGCGATCGGGGGCGCGACCACGCAACCAACGATCGATCGCTGGACGTGGGAGACGACTGGCGATGTCAAGCTGTATCCCGCGAACCATCCGACTCACAGGCTCAAACTTTCCGCAGACGCACGCGTGGACGGGAGTCGCCTGCATCAACTATCCTCGCTCGGCGCGTTCACTTTTCAATCGATCGACGATCTGGCGGCTAACCGTCCGTCGTCATTTACGCGACTTCTGAACGCGCCGGATCGATCCGGGCGCGTTGCCAATGCGTTCGTTGCTCTGGGCGATTGGTGGCGCGTCAGGGAATCGCTTGAGTTTCTATACGGGCTACGCCTCGAAGGAACTCGCTATCTGACGACGCCAGGCGGGAACGACGCCGTGCAATCAGCGTTCGGAATTCGCACCGATCATGCGCCGAACGGCTACGGCCTGAGCCCCCGCTTTGGCTTCACATGGACTCATAGTGCCGACACCTATCAACGAGATCTGCTGGGGGTCATCGGACAATTTCCACGTTTTCCCAGTGGCACCTTGCGAGGCGGTTTCGGCGAATTCCGAAGCTTCATGGCGCCGGACCTGATTGCCGCAACGAGTGCACAGACCGGCCTACCGAACGGAGAGTCGACGTTGGCATGCGTGGGAAGCGGCACTCCGATTCCAACGTGGTCCTCTTACATCACCGATCCGAATACCACGCCTACGAGTTGCGCGAACGGAGCGCCACCCGCATTCGCTTCGACGGGCTCCAGTGTCGCGCTATTCGATCCGGCTTATCGCACGCCCCACAGCTGGCGTGGGAATCTGAGTTACACTTCGAGTGCCTGGCACGTGAATTACGTACTGGATGGATTCTACTCTCTGAACGTGGATCAGCCCGGGCGCGTCGATCTCAACATCAATAAATCGCCGGTATTCATGACTGACGAGCGGCGCCCCGTATTCGTCGGACCGGAAAGCATCGTACCAGCGAGTGGCGTCGTTGCATCGGCCGATGCGCGTCGCACGACGAGCTTCGGGCACATTTTCGACAACGTGTCGACAAATCGCTCCATCAACAAGCGAGCGACGCTCACGGTGTCGCCGGAGCTGAGCAACCTGGGCTCATGGTTCACGTCGGTGAGCTACAGTCTCGCCAGTACACGCGAACGGATCACGGGATTCGACGGTGCCACGTTCGGCTCGCCTGCGACGAGAGAATGGGGACGCAGCGGTTTCGACGCCAGACATCAGATCATGTTGCAGGGAGGAGTGTACGCGCATCACATGACGTTCACAATGTTCGGCACAGTTCAGTCGGGGTTGCCGTTCACTCCGCTGATAAGTGGCGACGTGAACGGGGATGGCCTCAGCAACGATCGTGCGTTTATCTATGATCCAGCTACCACCTCGGACGCGAAGCTGGCGAGCGGCATGCGCACGTTGTTGCGCGATGCGCAACCAGCAACACGTGATTGCCTGGAACGACAGCTTGGTCACGCCGCAGGTCGCAACAGTTGCGACGGCCCGTGGACCGCAAGGCTGGATGCGCAGGTCACGTATTACGGAAAGCTGACGTTTGGAAGGCGTGGCTCGGTGGCTCTTCACTTCGCCAACGCACTTGGCGGTCTGGACCAGCTCATTCACGGCGCAGATCACCTGCACGGGTGGGGAACATTCGCAACGCCGGATCCGGTGTTGTACAGCGTCCGCGGATTCGATCTGGCAACGCATCGCTTTGCCTACGCCGTGAATTCACGATTCGGTGACACACGGGCCAATGCGACAACGGTTCGCGCGCCGTTCCGCGTCACGCTCGACGTCTCGGTCAATCTCGCCCCTGACCCGTACGAGAGTCTCGTGAAGCGATGGGTGCGGCGTGGGCGACATGGCTTCCCCGGACCGCGGTTGACTCCTGCCGAGATAAAACGGAACTATGACAGGATACTTCCGGACCCATATCGTGGCATCCTCGCGGAGTCGGATTCGCTGCTCCTGACCCGCGTACAGGTCGACAGCCTTCGCAGCGCGCAGCGATCCTACATGGCGGCACGCGATACGGTATTACTTGCGTTCGCGACGTATCTCGCGAATCAGGGAGATGATTACGACATCAAGGAAGCGACGAGGCGCCAGCTCGCCGCATTCGAAGCGACGACTGAACTGGGGCATGTCAGCGTCCGGCGTGTATTGCCCACGATCTTGGACAAACTGCAGTTACGAATGTTGCCATATCCCGCCAACCGCCTACTGGCCGCACCCGATGACGTACACGGTCAGGATGCGCTAAGTCCGCGTTGAGTGGATGGCGATCGCTGTCAATGAAATATCCTGTGCAGCAACCCGCCGATCCCCTTCCCGATCTTCTCCATCGCGTTCGGCACCTGTATCAACGTGCTGTCGAGCTGGATCTCCGGTGGGCCGGAGTGCACAGGACACGGCGTCGTCGGCAGCGTTCCCGGCTTGAAATACTCTCGCTGCCTGATCGGACACCATTCCGTCGCCAGATATCC
>DATNCZ010000159.1:0-3768 GCA_035553335.1 Gemmatimonadaceae bacterium | reverse complement strand
AGAACACGGGCATCGTTGGCGGAAGCGCGTTGCCCGTCCATTTCTTCGAGATGTCGTCGAGCTCGCCGTTCTGCTTGATGTACGACAGCGTCGTGTTCAGCCACTGGCGCAGCTCGAATGCATCCTGTCGCACGGCCATCGACATGAACTGGTTGAAGAACGTGAACTTGACCTCGAGATCCGTCTGCGGCTGCGCTTTCAGTACCTCCTTGAACACCGTCTCGGGAATGGCGATCGCATCGACCTGATGCGAGACCAACGATTGCATCGTCGTCGAGTCATCGTCGAAGCGCGCATACGCCGTGTCTTTTGGCGCCGTGCGCGTCAACGCCACTTCCTGAGGTGTTCCTCGCGACACGCCGACCTTCTTGCCGGCGAGATTGGCGACGGATTTGATCGCGCTCTTCTTCGGCGCCACGACCACCAGCTGGAACGTGCTGTAGGGCATCGTGAACATGACCGCACGCGCGCGCTCGGGTGTCGGCGACAGCGTCGCGATAATGAGGTCGGCCTTGCCCGCCTCCAAGGCAGGAATCCGCGCCGGTGTCGTATAGGGCGTAATCTCGACCTTGACGCCGAGATACTTGCCGATGAGATTGGCGACGTCCACGTCGTAGCCGATGGGCGTCCCCTTCGAATCGACGACGCTGAACGGAGGCGCGCCGCTGTTCACGCCAATGCGAACCGTCCCGCGCTTGACGATGTCATTGATCGACTGTGCGTCGGCGGCTTCGGCGGATACCGCCAGCAGTACTCCTGTCAACACACTCCACACCATCAGTATCTTCCTCGACATGCTGTCCTCCGTTCAGGTTACTGCTTCAATTCGGGGATGGCGTCATCCCCGACGATGTGCGATTGAATTCGGCCCCATCGCCCTTCGGCCGCGCTTTCATTCGCGTTTACCCTTGATCCGGCAGCCGCTTGGCACGGCGCGCGGAGAATGCTTCCTGCGCGTGCTTCTGTGCGGGCGTGCCCCAGAGACGCGCAACGGCTCGTGCTTCGGCGTCGAGCGCGTCGGGCCACGGCTTGTCGACGCCTTCGTCGATGACCTGCTTGATAGCCTCGAGCGACCCCATCGCATGCGCTGCAATCTCCGCGGCGAACGCGAGGGAGCGATCGAGATGCTCAGCGGGCGAATGGACCGCGTTGACCATGCCGAGATCGAGGCACTGTCGCGCATTCAGCCGCCGTCCCGTCATCGCCAGCAGCTTGGCTTGCGACGCACCGATGAGCCGCGCCAGGCGCTGCGTCCCGCCCCATCCAGGCAGGCTCGCGAGGGTCACCTCGGGAAATCCGAGTTGCGCGGTCTCGCTTGCGATGCGGAAGTCGCAGGCGAGTGCAAGCTCGAGACCGCCGCCGAGTGCGAACCCATTGATCGCGGCAATTGTCGGCTTGGGCACGCACGCGAGGCGATCGAATAGCGCTTGCCCCCAGCGCATATGGGCATAGGCATCTTCCGCAGTGAAGTCGATCTGCTCGCGGATGTCAGCCCCTGCGCTGAATGCGTGTTCCCCGGCACCGATGATCACCACGCAGCGCACGGCGGAGTCCGTGCTCGCATCGCGGAGCGTTCGGTCGAGCTCGAGCAGCAATGCCTTGTTCAACGCGTTGTGCTGGCCGGGTCGATTCAACGTGACCAGCAACACCCCCGGCTGGCGTTCCCGATCGGTGATGACGAGCGTCATGACGCGGGTCTCGCCACCGGCCGGTCCGCGAGCTGCAAGCCCATCCGCGGCGCGCGGAAGAGGCGCTCGTCCATGATTCGGAGCTGCGTCGAAATACGAGGCCCGAAGTCCATCTGCCGCAGGACGTCACGCTCGACATCGAGCCCCGGCGCCACCTCGGTGAGCACCAGACCGTCTTGCTCCAACTCGAAAACGGCGCGCTCGGTGACGTACGTCACCGGCACGTTCCATCGCCTTGCGTATTCCCCGCTGAACGAAATCTGCTCGAGGACAGGAACGAACTTCGCAGCACGCGCTTCCTGTTCGATCACGATTCCGTCGTCGCCGAACCGTATCCGCTGCTTGCCCGCCCTCAGCGTGCCGACGAAAACGACGCGCTTCGCGCCCTGCGAAATGTTCACGAATCCGCCGATGCCGGCGATGCGGCCGCCAAATTTGCTCACGTTCACATTGCCTTGGGGATCGACCTGCGCGAAGGACAGAATCGCCACGTCGAGGCCGCCACCGTCGTACCAGTCGAACTGGTAGCCGGCGTCGATCATTGCGAGCTGGTTGCGAGCGAGACCGAAGTCGGCGCCGGTCGCAGGTACGCCCCCGATATGGCCCTGCTCCAGCGTGAACGTGACCCACTCGGCCAAGCCTTCCTCGGCCAGGATTGTGGCGACGCCGTCGGGCATCCCGTAGCCCAGGTTCGCGACGTCGTCGCGGCGCAGCGCCCATGCTGCCCGGCGCGCGATCACCTTGCGCTCGTTGAGCGCGAGCGGCGGCATCGACGTGGTCGCCATGCGCGACGCGCCGCACAGCGTCGGGTCTTCCTTGGTGGCGAAGGAAAGTCGCTGCCCGGGATGTACGACGATCGCGTCCACCAGCACGCCGGGCACCTTCACGATGCGGGGATCGAGCATTCCCGGATCGACGATCCGTTTGACTTGGGCGATGACGATACCGCCCGAATTCTTTGCTGCCTGCGCCGCGGACAATGTCTCGGCGTAGAGGCCCTCCTCCTCCATCGTGATATTGCCGAGCGTATCCGCGCTGGTGCCGCGGATGATCGAAACGTGGATGTCGAACGATGGATAGAACAGGTACTCGCGATTCCTGAGTGTCATCAGCTCCACGAGCGCGTCCTTGGCGCTGGCGTTCAGCCGGCCCCCGTCTACGCGCGGATCGACGAACGTGCCGAGCCCGATGTGCGTAATGATGCCGGGCGCGTGGCCCGCAATGGCTCGGAACAGGTGCGACATCACGCCTTGCGGAAGGCAATACGCTTCGAGGGCTTCAGACATCGCAAGGCCCTGCATACGCGGGCACCAGTTCCAATGGCCGCCAATCGCCCGGCGCACGAGCCCTTCGTGCGCGAGCCGGTCGATGCCGCCGCCTTCGCCGTCACCCATGCCGCTGGGATGAACGACGGTAAGACGCGCCGGATGGCCCTCATCGAGGAACCGCGTTTCGAGTGCGGCGAGCACGAGGTCCGGCTCGTTGACCCCGCCGCCCGAGCCGTCAACCAGTATCGTTGCACCGTCGGGGACGAGCGTCGCCGCCGCTGCGGCCGACATGATTTTGGTCACTACGCGCCTGATCGTCCCTGTCAACAGCCCACAGAGTATGTCATATCATTAGTACTTGCAACTAGCAAACTTCCATTATGGGCGCACGTGGCGGATCGTTTAGCGGATTGTGTATTTGTGTTATAACATTTAGGTGATCATTTTGGGTTGCAAAGGCAGATGGATAGATGGCTCGATGAAGCGATTGATTGCGCGGTGTCACGGGTGGCGAAGATCGCCGCCGAGACCGTTGATTTCCCGCACATCACGCGCCGTCAGCAATGGCTGACAACTGCGGACGGTGTGTGGACTGGCGGATTCTGGGCGGGCCTGCTCTGGCTCGCCCACGGCCGAACGCACCGACAAGCCATGCTGGAGCAGGCGATCCGCTTCACCGATCGACTGCTGCCGCGCGCCGAAGACACACACAACCACGACCTCGGATTCATGTTTTATCCGAGCGCGATCAAAGGCTGGGAGCGTACCGGGGATGAGCGGTATCGCATTGGCGCCGTCGCCGCCGCCGAGGG
>DATNCZ010000158.1:0-5797 GCA_035553335.1 Gemmatimonadaceae bacterium | reverse complement strand
CGGACCCAGCGCCGTACTGTTCGGATCGGATGCAAACTTCGGCCTCGCAATGGAGTCGTCGTATACCATCACTCCGCTAAACCCGAAATCCAGGCCTGGAACGCAGTATTGCTCTACGACGAGAGTGTGAGGACTTCCCGGAGACACGACGCCGAATGGTACCCGAGGAAAACACTGCGATGTGTTGTACATCGGTATCGTGAGATCGGCCGTCGCAGTTGCGAGTACAACGCGGTGCATTGCAGAGTCCAGTGACGCGGCGTAATACAGGAACTGACCATCGCCCGAGACTGCAAGCATCGTTGGTGTTCCGTGCGTCGGTATCGACCAGAGCACGTTGCCAGTCGCCCCGTCGAGCGCGATTATGGATCTCGGATGAACGGGATCGAACCCATCCCCTCCTGCATAGACCACTGATCGAACAGGGTCCCCGGCCAGGACGGTCGCCGATACCGGAGCGACGATTTCCGATGTGAGTTGCCGCGCTGCTGTAGTTACCGTGAACGGTAGCGAACTGGATGACCCGCCACCCGGTGGTGGATTCACCACCGCAATCTGGATGACGCCAGCCGCTGCGAGTTCAGATGGATCCATCCACACTGTCAGAGTCGTCGGTGTTACCGCCCCCGGAGGATGTCGCAGCACGCCATTGACCGACACCATCGTGCCAGCGTCAAATCCGGATCCTGTAATCGCGATGGTGTAGATCTCGGCGCCGGCCGCAACAGTGTTCGGGGAGAGTGAAGCAATTGTTGGAACGGCACGCGTTACGGAGACCGGGTAGTAATACGTGCCACCGCCGGGCCCGGGATTCGTAACCAGGATGTTGAACGTGCTCGGAGTCGCCACGAGTTGCGGTGGCAGATTCACCTGCAATTGTGTCGAGCCTACGAAGACCGATTGCAGCTGTTGAGCGCCGACGGAGACTGCGGAGGCAGGCGTGAAGCTGGATCCATTGATCGTCAGCATGACAGCCTTATCGCTGACCGTGACGGTTGCCGGATTGACACCGCTGATGTGCGGAGCCGGGTTGAGCGGCGGCCCGCGATACGCACTCGCAAAGACCCAGCGGCCGAATGACACTCGCTGACCGTTATCATCGACGCCGTTGAAGTTGACAGTGACACTGCCATCGGCGTTTATGGTTCCGAGATCGGGAATCGAGGAATCCGAATAGTAGATGGCGAATGTCGAATCGCTGGTGCGGATCCCGGACGCAAAATACGCGGTGGACGGTTGGTTTTCGTGTGGCGCGCTGAGCGGGCTGGTGCCTGATTCGTAAAGATGGAATGCCAGCACGCCATCCGCCTGCAACGTTGCGGTAGCACTATCGGCCCACGAGCGATAGCCCGCGGTCGGGTCCGAGAAATACACAGCTGGTATGCGTGCACCGGAGACCGACGTCAGCGATCGTGTGAACGCGGTGCCCGCGGCGGGTCGTCCGGGACCGGCGACAGTGTCGCTCGAACAGCTTAGCACGACATCCAGCAACAGAATCAGCGCAACATTGCCACAACGACGCAGGAGCATGATTGTTCTCGAGGAGGCCGGGATAATCTGTTGTTTCAGGCGTTGTTTGTCCACCCGAAGATCCAGGGTCAGGCCTTGCCCCGTGCGCGTGCGGGCGGGGTCAGGTCTTGCCCCGTGCGCGTGCCCGCTCTGCGTTGCTTACGATCCGGCTCACGCGCGAGTAATGGATACCGAAGTGTTCCCCGATCGCGCGCATCGTGCTGCCACCATTCGTGAACGCATCGACGATCGCGCGGTCCCGATCCGTCTGGTTGCGGTACACGGCGTAATGATCTTCCCACCGCTCACCTGGAGCATGGCGACGAAGCCTCTGCACCTCCGGCACTTCGCTGAGGTCAGCTGCGTCCATGGCGATGAGAGTCTGTGCATCTGAAACGAATCTCGAATCGCCGAGATAGATCTGACCCTTGAGATTCCGCCAGCACGATGGCATGTCGATACCATCCTCGACGAAACGCACAAACTCGTGCTTTCCTTCCGCACCGCTGCCGAAGAATGCTGCAAGCCCGTCCGTCCGCAGCCACCGCGGCAACGGGTCCAGACCGATCGCGGCGCGGTAGCTGCTCCACTGCCAGTCCTTTGCATCGGACACCATCCGCGCACGCACCGGATTCAACACGACGTATCGCATTACTTCGAGAAGATGCCGTTCCTTCTGCACGAGAACTGCCGAGTAGCGCCCCTGGTACACGTGGCCAACGCGCCCATGCGCGCGGTTGAACCGTTGCGTATACACGCCGTTCAGTTGCCGCATGCCGCGCGCAAGAGTGGCTGCGTGCGTTTCCATCAGTAGATGATAGTGGTTGGTCATGAGGCAGTAACTGTGACATGACCAATCATACCGTTCACAGACCTGCGACAGGATCGCCAGGAACTCGCTGCGATCTCTGTCGTTGAGATAGATCGGCTCCCGGCCGTCTCCGCGCGACGTTATGTGATAGAGCGCGCCGGAAAATTGAAGGCGTAATGGTCTGGACATGACCATCACGATGTGGCTGACGGCTGGTTCTGTGCGCGGTGATATCCACGCGCGGTGTAGCGAAAACCTGCATTTACCGGGGACGACGCACGGGGCAAGACCTGACCCTGCTCAGACTGCTCAGAATTTTCCCCTGAGCGTGTGTGCGCGGTCCATGTCGTTCAGAAATACGGGCGCAGTTCTCTGAATCAGATACTGCAGCTCCGTCGTCTGCGTCGCCCGCATCGCGGCGACCAGATAGTGGAGCGTCGCTCTCGAGCGACGCTCCACTCCGTCCAGAAATGCGCGATCGATGTCGCGCCCGCGAGGTGCTATTTCAGCTTGCTCTGAATATCCTTGATTCGGTCCAGGTGCTGCTGAACCTGGGGCTCCGCCGATGTCAGAGCTGACTTGAGCTCCGGGTTCTGCGCCTGCCCTTCCGCGCGCTTGATCATGTCGAGCACGTACTCGTGCCCCGCCACCTGCGCGTTAACGTACGCCGAATCGAACGCCGCACCCTTCGCCGCTGCCGTCAGCGTCGCCGCGGTCGACTGATTCATCCCGTTGATGGAATCGGCCGCCGTCGTGTCAGGCGTGATGTTGAGTTTCTTTGCCAGTGCGTTGCCATCGTTCAGCATCCTGGTATGCGCGGTCACCATATCGCGCGCGAACGACCTGACCGATGCACTCGTCGCCTTGGTCGATGCCATCTTGCCGGCGTCGATCTCGCCCTGGTTGGCTGCCGCCAGCATCGCGAAGATCTGCGCGTCGGTCATGGCCGCTGCGGGCGGCTTCATCGAGGTGCTCGATCCCGCGCCGGCGGCCATCGACGTGTCGGTCGCACCGGCCATGGTCGTATCGGCCGCTTCATTCCCCTTCTTGCATGCACCGAGCAATGTCACGGCGCAGAGCGCGACCGTAAATGCGCTGCTTCTGGTCCCACGTACCATGATTGCCACCTCTCTGGTTCGCTGTCTGCCGTATTGGCCTCGCGAAGCAGAAAGGGGGCAAAATCCGTGCTACATGGCGACTCTACTGCGGCGCATGCGTCAGCTCGACGTCAACCGTCAGCTTCACCTCGTTCGAAACCATCACCCCGCCAGCCTCCAGCGCCTGATTCCACGTGAGGCCGAAGTCGCGCCTGTCGATCTTGAGCGAACCGCTGAATCCCGCCCTGTCGTTGCCCCACGGATCCTTCGTGAACCCTTCGGCCGTGACCTTCATCTCCACCGGACGCGTGACGTCGCGGATTGTCAGATCACCCGCTACCACGAATTCGCTGTCCCCAGTCGGCTTGACGGCGGTGCTTACGAACCGGATCTTCGGAAATTTCTCCACATCGAAGAAATCCCCCGAACGAAGATGCGTGTCTCGCCCCGCATCATTGGTCGTAATGCTCGCCGTGCCGATCTCCGCCTCGATCCTCGATCCCGCCGGATGGCCATCGGTCACGACGGAGCCGGAAATATCCGAAAACCGCCCCCGAACCTTCGATATCATCAGGTGCGTGACCACGAACTCGACTCCCGAATGCGCAGGATCGATCTTCCACGTTCCAGCCAGGCGAGTCACGCCAGCTCCGGTGTCGCCTTTTGTACTTGTAAACATCCAAAGTCTCCGAGAAGGGGATTCTAAACCGTTCGATCATAGAGTCATACTAATAACTCTAGATAAGCTACTATATTTAGATAAGTAACTATTGTCAATGCCCGCATCCCTATTTACATACAGTATATGAGCCAGGAATCGGTTTGCCCCAAGTATCACAAGGCGGTCGAGCTGATTGGTCGCCGCTGGACTGGCGCGATCATCAGCGCAATGCTCGGCGGCAAATCCAGATACCACGAAATCCGGGAGAACGTCCCCGACATCAGCGATCGGATGCTGGCCGAGCGGTTACGGGAGCTGGAAGCCGAAGGGGTGGTGAAGCGGAACGTGTTCCCAACAACGCCGGTGCGCATCGAATACGAGCTGACGGACAAGGGCCGCGCGCTCGAAACCGCGATCGTCGCGATCGGCGCCTGGGCCAATGAATGGATCCAGCCGGCCGACCTGGCAGCCACGCTGCCTGCCGGATCCGACCAGCACTGATTCGCGCTCCATCTGACGAAAGCCGCGGAAAGCCGGCGCGGCGTGCTCCTTGAATAACCGATGTGCGGCATGAAAAAATGACCGCGCCCATCTCCGCACCCCTCCCCGTACCACCACCAACTTCCCGCCGACCGAGCATCGGTCGCGCGCTCAGCAGCCGCAATTACCGGCTGTTCTTCGGCGGTCAGAGTGTATCGCTCGTCGGTACATGGATCACCCGAATCGCAACGAGCTGGCTGGTATATCGACTCACAGGCTCCGCCTTCCTGCTCGGCGTCGTCGGCTTCTGCGGCCAGATCCCGACGCTGATCCTCACGCCGTTCAGCGGTGTGCTGATCGACAGATGGAACCGTCATACGGTGCTGGTGGTGACGCAGGTTCTCTCGATGCTGCAATCACTCGCGCTCGCCATTCTTGCGTTCGCTGGCGTGATCACCGTCACGGAGATCCTGATTCTTCAGCTGGCACAGGGAAGCATCAATGCGTTCGACACTCCCGCGCGCCAGGCGTTCGTCGTCGAGATGGTGGACGACCGCAGCTATCTCTCCAACGCGATAGCACTCAACTCGACGATGGTGAATGCGAGTCGCATCGTGGGGCCGTCCATCGGTGGAATGATCATCGCGCTCGCCGGCGAGGGTTGGTGCTTCATGGTCGATGCGATCTCCTACATCGCGGTGATCGCTTCACTGCTGGCGATGCACGTCACACGCGCGGAGCGCGAGCCGATAACCACGCGCGTGACGGAGGAGTTTCGCACGGGGCTGCGATACATCAGGGGCTCGCTGCCGATTCGCACCGCGCTGATACTGCTCGCGATCGTGAGCACGATGAGCATGCCCTACACCGTGCTCATGCCTGCAATCGCAACGCAAACGCTGCATGGCGGCGCGCACACGCTGGGCTTCCTCATGACGGCGTCGGGTGTGGGCGCGCTCATCGGCGCGCTGTATCTCGCATCGAGACTGTCGGTGATCGGACTCGAGGACGTGAGTGCCATGGCAACCATCACGTTCGGATTCGGGCTCATCGGCTTCGCGCTGTCGCGCCAGTTGTGGCTGTCGCTCGCGATACTGCCGATCGTGGGCGCAGGATTCATGGTGCAGATGGCATCGATCAACACCATCATCCAGACGCTCGTCGACGAGCGACTCCGCGGGCGCGTCATGGCGTTCTACGTCATGGCATTCCTGGGCACGGCACCGATCGGCAGTCTCC
>DATNCZ010000157.1:0-15659 GCA_035553335.1 Gemmatimonadaceae bacterium | reverse complement strand
TGCGTCTTCCGTGGACGGGCCGGCGACCTGGACGACGCCCGGCAGCACGGTAGCGAGCTGCTGGCTGTTGGCCAGTACGTACTGGGTTGCCGTGAGCTGGCGGATGTTCGTGTTGGTAATGATCTGGCGCGTAGTTTCAGGACCGGGACCGCCGCCCTGCTCGATCGCTACAAGCGTGTTGTAGCGCGCGAGCTCGTTGCCGTGATAGCCGATTGCATCGATCGCACGATGCGTCATGAGCTCCGCGCCCGAATACAACGCATCGTCGCCGCCATTCTGCATTTCGATCGGCAGCACGCGGCCCGGTTGCGGCAGGTTGCCGAGGAATTTTGTTGCAGCGTCGGACGCGTAGAGCTGGCTTGCCGGCGGGGAAAATACCCAGTACTGCTTGTTCACGACAAAGAGGTCCGCCGCGACCAGGAGCGCGATCACGACGACGGGACCGAATCGGCCCGCCGCCCTCCGGATCTCCGCGGCCCTGAACATTGCAAGGCCTGCGAGTATCACGAAGATGAGCGATCGAATCGCACCGATCACGAGCGCCGTATTGTTCGCGTCAACCGCTTCGAGCCGGCTCTCGGGAGCCACGCTTCGAGCGAATGCGGTCAGCACCCCGGTCGCAGCAAGCAGCACGACGGCAGCCGCGGCAATCCCCCAGCCCAGCACGTACTTGCGGGTCGTCTCGGACAGAAGCGCCTTCTCCATGCCACGCGCGGCGAATATCGCGATACCCATCGTTCCGACGAAGAACACCGAGTCGGGGGCCCGGAAGTACCTGGTGCCGGGCACGAGATAGAACGGAATGTTGTAGAACGGCGTGTTGCCGCCCAACGCCCAGAGGAGCGCTATGACGACGGTCACCGCCCAGAACCACAACTCGCGCGACCGCTTGTCGCGCCTGATTCCGCTCAGGCCTAGCCCGCCGAGCATGAGCACCACGACTCCGACGTAATCGCCCTGGAAGTGGATGCCGTTGGGGCCCCAGTAATGATCCAGAATGCCCGTGAACTCGGGCAGGTACGCGTTGAGAATCTCCTGCGGGTTCTTGGCGTACGACGTCGCTCGCTCGTACGTCCCGATGCCGGCCGCGCGCGGCGACCAGGCCACGTATTCGCGTACGGGGAGATACTGCACTGCACCAATGGCGAGTCCGACACCGACGGCGACCAGCGCGGCGGCGAGCCGCTTGACCGCGAGCTTGCCGTCACCCGTTCCGTCGCGCACCAGGCCAACGGCAAGTACGACCGCATACGCGCCGGCCGCGAGCAGCGAATACTCGAGCAACTGCGGGTGCGGCGCGAGGATGTCCAGGCCAACCGTCGCGGCGATCGCACCGAGTGCCCAGAGACGTCCGTCGCGCACCCACGCGATGATGGTCCACAGCAGCAGCGGGAACAGCGCGGCGACGAAGAGCTTGCCGTCGTGACCCGGGTTCACGTAGGTCGCGATGTGGCCGCTCAGCATGTACGCGAGACCACCCACGAACGCGCCGGCGAAACCGAAGTTCGCGCGTCGCATGAACATGTAGGTAAACGCGCCGGCCAGAAAAATATGAATCATGAATCCCCACGTCATTGCGACGTCCGTGGGGAGGACCATTCTGAGCAGAAATGTCGGGTAGAATATGTCGCCGTGCATCGCGGCGACGAACGGCATGCCGCCAAACTGGTACGGGTTCCACAACGGGAACGACCCGGTCGCCTTGAGCGTACTGGCGGCGAATTCCCTGAAGGCGTAACCGGCGATGTACTGATCGCTGTGCGGGCCGACCAGAAACTGTCCGGCGAGCGCGGGCAGGCCGAGCGCAAGCGTGGCGATCGCGTACGTGATGGTCGCCCACAGGCCGGCAAATCGAGGCTCGTAGGAGCCGATCACCGGATCCGAGGTCAATACCTTCTTCGCGCCAGCGACTGCCGTCATTCGGAACGGGTTGGAGGTCGTAAGTGGCCCGCCGCGAGCGCGATGAGACCGGGTATTACTTCCAGTATGGTAAGCCACAACCGGCTCATGATGGCGACGATTACTGCGTCGCCGTACGTGGTGAGCCCCAGCAGCGGCAGTCCTTCCCAGATCCCCGCCTCGCGTACTCCTATGCCCGCAGGGGCGATCAGGGTGATGAATCCAACAATATACGCCGCCGTGTATGCGGCAATGTAGAGTACGACTCCGCCGTGCACAGCGCTGCGCCCGAGGATCGCGATGGCGAACAGGCGGAAGGCCTCCCCGTATGCGCACCACGCGAACGCTGTTCCCGCGAGCGACCACCAGACGGTGCTCGACGGAATCACTGGAAGTCGAATATCCCGCTTGGTCACCTTGCAGGCAAGGCGCACGGCGGCCGGAAGCCACATGGGCGCGGCGAGAACTCCGCCAACCGACACGGCTGCGACGATCGCAAACACAGCGGCGTGCGGCACCAGCCGCGACGCGAAGATGAGTACCAGCGCGAGACCGGAGACGAGGTTGAACACGTTCACGATGATCGACGAGCCGGC
Source organism: Gemmatimonadaceae bacterium (assembly GCA_035553335.1). Classification (GTDB taxonomy): domain Bacteria; phylum Gemmatimonadota; class Gemmatimonadetes; order Gemmatimonadales; family Gemmatimonadaceae; genus Fen-1247. The sequence goes on along the minus strand of DATNCZ010000157.1, from coordinate 13,164 downwards.
GGCCGCAACCGACGACGCTCCCGTTTCCCTGGCCATCACGCCCAGCGCGGCAAGCGACCAGAGGTTGCCTGGGATGTATTTGCCGAGACTCGCTGCGAACCAGATGCGCGCCGCGGTCCACCATGGCAGCTGCGTATCCCACGCCGCAAGGACTCGGCGCCATGTCTCGACAAGGACCGCATATGCGAGAAAGACGAGCAGCGAAGCCTCTATCAGCGCGACCCACTCGATGTTGATCGTGGCGACGCGGTCGCGAATCATGTCCCAGCGCCTGGAGATCGCGATGCTCGCGAAAATCACCACGAGAACCGCGAACACCACCTGGGCAATACGCATCCACCTACTTCGCATCTTCGCTCACTGCATCACGGTAAATCCGTGCATAGCGCTCGGCAACACTATCGGGTGAAAAACGCGCCAGTGCGGCAATCCTGCCGGCCTTGCCGAGTCGTTCGCGAAGCGCTGGATCCTCCACAATTCGTTCGACGGCCAGGGCGAGCGCAGCCACATCACCAGGAGCTACGAGTGCACCGGTGACGTCGTTCTCGATGACGTCGACCAGTCCGCCGGAGGCGAACGCGACCGGCGGTGTCTCGCACAACTGCGCTTCAACGGCGACCAGTCCGAGGCCCTCGTCGGCGAACGGCGCGATGAGCGCGGACGCTCGCGCGAGCAGCTGCGGCAGCTCACCGTGCTTCACGTGACCGCGCCACAGGATCCTGTCCGCGACTCCGAGCTGGCCAGCGAGCTCGATGGACGCAGCCCGATCCGGCCCGTCGCCGATCACGTCGAGTACTATGCTGCGCTTCATCGATGCAAGTGCGCGGATCGCGGTTTCTATTCCCTTCTGCGGCGAGAGACGTCCGACGAACACGATCCGGTTGGCGTCGCGGTCGCTGCTCGGTCCGAACAACGATGTCGCGACAGGCATCGGAGCCACTATCGGTGCCGTGCGACACAGCGGCGCGGCCTGCGCGGCGAGCCAGCTGGAAACGCACGTGACGCGCGCGGAGCGCTGAAATACATAGCGCGCAAGCGGCCGCGCCGCGGGTTTTTGTCGTAGTAATCGGAGGTCTGATCCGTGCGACGTAGTTACCAGGGGCACGCGAGACAGCCGGCTCGCAGTCGATGCCGCGACTCCGTTGGGAAACCACCAGTGCGCGTGAAGAACGTCGGGCTTCCACCTGGACGTCTCGGACAGGATCGCTCGGGTTTCCGATATGATAAACGAGCCGAGCGCCATCTTAGCGATGGTCGATTGCGCGACGTCCTCAGCCATCGTGCCGCGGTATGCGAGTGTCTCACGAGCGCGTGGCGCGTAACGGAAGCGTCTCACGCGGATTCCCCGAATCACGCTCGTTGCGTCGAGTCCGGCCGCCGATGGTGCGATGACGCGCACGTCGACGCCGTGTTGCACGAGCGCTGTGGCGAGGCCGAGGATGAACGATCCAGCGGCGTCTCCTTCGAACCGTGGAAATGAATGCGCTACGAGAAGTGCTTTCACGCCTCAGCGCAGCGAGTCCGCGTCGCGACCAACCAGCTCTTCGACCCGTCTCCGCAGTTCGGCGATCTCGGCGCGCTGCGCAGCCATGAGCTCTGCCAGCAGACCGGTCGCGAAAAATACACTTCCAAGCAGCAGACAGACTTCCACGAGCGTGAGCAGCGGGCGGAATCCAACGCCCGCGATGATGCGATACAGAACAGCGGCGATGCCGGTCAGCACGCCGATGAAGAACAGCGCCGCGCCAAGTATGCCGAAGAACAACAACGGCTTGCGCGCGAAACGCAACTCGAACCACACCGCCAGCATGTCCAGCACGCCCACGGGAATCCGGCTGAGACCGAACTTGGATTTGCCCGCCATTCGCGGATACAGCGGGATCGGTGTCTCGCCAACCGTGAAGCCGCGGTGTGCCGCGACGACGATCATGTAGCGATGCCAGTCCGGACGGACCGGAAGCGCCGCCATCACTTCGCGCCGGTACGCCTTGACGGAATTGAGATCGCGAACCGGCACGTCGAACAGCTTGCGACTCAGTCCGTTGTATATGCCCGAGACGAACGCCTTCTCGTACTCGCCTTCCTTTCTACCCGTCATCATGTCGAACTCACCAGCCAGAATTGGCTCGACGAGCTTGGGGATGTCTTCAGGCTTGAATTGCAGATCCGCGGGATAGAATACGAGCACGTCGCCGCGCGAGTGGACGTATCCCGTGCGCAACGCATCTGCGATCCCGCGACGGGTGCGATGTCTCACGGAGCGCAGGAAGGAGTATTGTGCTTCCAGATCCGCGAGGACGGTCGCCGTTGCATCCGTCGAACCGTCGTCGATGACGACGACTTCGTACTTGCCAGGTTCGGCGGCGAACACTTCCGCGGCCTGACGCATGAACTCCGGTAAATTCTCGGCTTCGTCCTTTGCCGGGACGAGCACGCTCACCCGCGGAAGCCTCGCCGCCGGCAGAGAGGTCATACGCGTTTGCGCATGCGCGCCGGCAGCACGCCGAGCTGATCGCGATACTTGGCAACAGTGCGACGAGCGATCTGCACGCCGCTCTCTCTTAGGATGTTGACTATCGCCTGATCGGTCAGCGGGTGCTTGGGATCCTCGTCCTCCACGAGCTTCTGGAGCTGCGCCTTGATGCCCCGGGCTGAAACGTCCTCGCCGTCGGCGGTTGCGAGGCCGGACGAGAAGAAGAACTTCAACGGCAGCACGCCGCGTGGCGTCTGCACGTACTTCTCGTTCGTCACGCGACTCACCGTCGATTCGTGCATGTTGATCACTTCCGCGACCTCGCGAAGCGTGAGCGGCTTGAGGAACTGCACGCCCTTCTCGAAGAACTCGCGCTGACGTTCGACGATGTAGTTCATCACCTTGAGCATGGTCTGACGGCGCTGCTCGATCGCCTGGATCATCCAGTTGGCGGAGTTGAGCTTGCTGGAGATGAACTCCTTGTTCTCACCGTCGAACTTCTTCTTGTCGCGTGCGATGTCCTGATACGCCTTGCTCAGCTTGAGGCGCGGAAGGTTGGCGTCGTTCAGAAATACGTGATACTGCTCATCGATCTTGTCGACGACCAGATCCGGAATTATGTAGTTGTCCGAACGCGCGCTGTAGCGGAGACCGGGTTTCGGATCCAGCTTGGCGATTTCATCCGCCGCGGCCTGCACGTCGGTCGCGCTGATCCCGAATCGCTTGGAGATCTCGCTCCAGCGGTGATTGATCAGTTCGTCGAAGCAGTCGCGCACAAGACGGTATGGAACAGACTGCTGGAGGCCAGCCTCGCGAAGCTGGAGCAGCAAGCATTCCTTGAGGTCGCGCGCGGCAATTCCCGGTGGATCCAGCGTCTGCACGATTGCGAGCATCTCTTCGCCCTCGGCCTGCGTGTACAACATGCTTTCGGCGATCTCGCGACCGGCCGCCTCGGCGGCGCTCCGAGCCATGTCGTTCAACGCCACGACGATCTCCGAGACGGACGCGGCGAGATAGCCGTCATCGTTCACGTTGCCGATGAACTCGTCTGCGATGAGCGCCTGGCGTGGAGTGAGCTCGAGCAGGGCGACCTGATCGCGCAGATGGTCGCCCAGGTCGCGCGTGCCTACGGTGATCGGCTCGAAGTGCTCGCGCTCCTCACGCTCCTCGCGATGACCACCCGTATCGAAGCCGTCGAGAAGAATCTCTTCCCAGTCGATCTCGTCCTTCTCGGGAGTTTGCGGCTCCTCGACAGCGGCTTCCGCGGCGTCTTCGGTCTCGTCTTCCTCTTCCTCGTCGTCTTCGACGAGATCGAGGAATGGGTTGTTGAGCAGCTCCTGCTTGAGATGCTGCTGAAGGTCCAGCAGCGGCATGTACAGAAGATCCATCGCCTGATACAAGCGCGGATTGATCTTCAGGTCCTGCCGCATCTGGGTAGACTGGCTGAGGCTTGATCTCATACGTGTGCTCCGGTGCCGCCGCCTGCAAATCGTTCGCGTAGGCGAGCGGTTAGCGTGGGGCCCAAGTAAATCTTCGCGACTGTGTCGTCGAAGACCAAGTCACGAACCGTGCCGGAAACCTTGACCTGTCCGTCGAACATTATGTAGGCCCGGTCCACGATATCGAGTGTCTGCTCAACGTTGTGATCGCTTATCAGAACGCCAATGTTTCGCTGCCTGAGGCCCGAGACGATCGTCTGGATGTCGTGGACAGCGATCGGGTCCACGCCAGCGAACGGCTCATCGAGCATCATGAACTTGGGATCCGTGACGAGGGCACGAGTGATCTCGAGCCGCCGCCGTTCGCCTCCCGAAAGTGCGTACGCCTTGCTCTTGCGCAGGCGCTTGATACTGAGCTCGTCGAGCAGCCGCTCCAACCGTTCTTCCCGCTGAGACTGCGACAGTGGCAGCGTTTCGAGAATGGCGAGGATGTTGTCCTCGACCGACAGCTTGCGAAAGATCGACGGCTCCTGTGAGAGATATCCGATCCCCTTGCGGGCACGCTTGTACATCGGCATCTCTGTAATATCCTGACCGTCCAGTTTGATGGTACCCTCGAGAGGCTGGATCAGTCCCACGATCATGTAGAAAGTCGTGGTCTTGCCGGCGCCATTCGGCCCCAGCAGCCCAACGATCTCACCCTGCCGTAGATGTATCGCGACGTCGTTGACCACCTTGCGCCGGCGGTAGACTTTCACGAGCCCTTCTGCCTCGAGCGTACTTCTCCCGGGGCTGCGATCCTCGGGCGCGATCTGCCCCGTGGCCGGCCGCGGAAACTCTCCCGTCTGTCGCAACATGTCGGCGACCTGCGCGCGTAGCGGCGCTATGTCGCTCCAGAGGCTGTCCGAAAGTCTGATCTTGGTGTAATCGCCGACGTCGCCGGGCGGGATTATGACGACTTTCTCCGTGGCGAGCCGCGGGAGCACCCACGTCGTGAGGTACGATCGCACTTCGTCCAGGCTGAGACGCCCGGCTTCATGCTGTGCGTCCTTGCCTTCGTCGCGCAACGTCCGGAGATACTCGTCTCGGTATCCTATCGCGATGTCGTTGAGCGTCGCCGAACCGGTGTCGTCGGCGCACCGGACAAGCGCTTCGAGCGCCAGCACTGACGAACGCTCGTCGCCCGCCGCGTGCGCGAGCAGCGACGCAATGACGTCGGAATAGATCGGGGCCGTCAATGTATTACTCCCCGGCGCGGTGCCGGCGGCCGGATCGTCCTGGGCGCGGCGGGCTTCTTCACCAGCGTCGTATCGACTGCCTCGACGTACACGCCGCTCGCCTTGTCGCGAACCTTGACCGTGTCGATGCCGCCGTTGCGGAAGTTGATGTCGATGTCCCTGCCCGTGACGTAATTGACACCGGGTCGGTCCTTGAACTTGTCGTTCTTGACGTGATAGTAAGCGCGTGCATTGGTGCGCGACACGATCGTCTTGACCGGCGGCGTGCGCCCGCTGTCAGCCCGCGCGACGGTGTCGAACGTCGCGATCAGCGTGTCGCCTCGCATCCAGTCGCGCTCGTCGGTCTTCATCGTCGCCGTGTCGGGAACGCTCGTCGCGTAAGCATTGCCAACCGAGATGATCTCGTGGATCCGCTGGTTCGGAAGGAGGGCGTCGATTGAATCCGCGACGATGTCGCGATCCGGCGATGTCGCGTGTGCGCGCGTCTTGCCCCACGCCATCGCTCGCTCCAGCTCGTTGTTGCGCACCCGGAGGTCGACCGAGTCCGCGTACAGCTGAAGGTCCTGACTCGTTGCGTGACCGTTCGGTGTCGCAACAACGCGGTTCACCAGGCGATTCTTCGAGAAGACGTCGATGACGCCGCCCGTAAGCGTGAATGGGCGGGTGCGACGAGCTTCCACGGTCGGCTTCTTCATGAGCCGCGCCGTTCCGGATCCCTGATCCATGAATGCCGAATCTCCCGTCGCGAACAGCTGTGGACGCGTGATGCGGACGTCGCCGCCGGCATAGACCAGACTGTCGGCGACGCTCGTGATGCGATCCGCAACGACGTCCACCGTATCACTCGGCTTGTGCGTCAGCGTGTCGATCTGAACTACCTTCAGCCTGGGCCGGCCAGTCGAAACGAGAATCGCCTCCGTGCGGATCGGTGCCACGGCGCGGTAGTAATCCGCGACGGGGCCGCGCATCGTGCTCCCACTAGCCATCACGGCGTACACATTTCCTTCGGCTCGAATGTGCTCCTCTTCCATCCAGTACGTCATGTGATCGGCGTCGACCTTCGCGCGCGGGTCGCTGTAGTGAACGTTGCCGATGAGATACATGAGCCGCTGATCGCCGTAGTACTCGGTGCTGTCGGAAATGAGCGTGACATCCTGCCCCTGACAGCGAGCGATCGAACCGCCGCCGACATACGTGTTGCGCTCGCCGCTTGGCAGCTTGATGCTGTTGAATCGTGTAGTACCCGCCGTCGACCCTTCGATCTCGATGACGCACTTGCTGCCCGGCGCCGGACCGACGCGCTGCGCGAGCGCGCCCGGTGCAATACACACGCTACCGAGCGCGAAGAGCAGCGCGAAAGTCGATTCCAGGCGTCGGTTCATCAGTGAGTCGGGATGATCACGGCGCCGCCCGTTCCGGACAGCACCTTGAGCACGTGAACGTTCTGAAGATTCGGATCCGACCGGAACCCGATTCCTGCCAGGCGCCTGTCAGGCTCGGTAATCACGAACGCACTATCGCTCGAAATCTCATTCCTGCTCTGATCGTACTTCAATTCCTGCGACGTGAGGTGGCGACCGTCTTCGGAATTCACCACGACGTTCCCGAGCGCCACCATCTGGCCCGTGTTGGTGTGATACGTTCCGCGTCGCGAGGTCAGCACAGCGCTCTTGACGCCAGCGGTCGTATAGAAGGTCGAGTTCACATTCATCAGCTCGACGCGCGTGTTGTCGTCAAAGAAGTACGCCGTATCGGCGACGAGCTGGGCGTGCATCACGCCTTGATCGGTAAGATTGAACCTGGCCCCATACATCACCTGGCCCGCGGAATCCGCAAGCGCCGAGCGTGCGGAAACCGGTGGGGTTGTCTTGTCGCTCTTGCAGCCGGACGCGACAAGTGTCGCCACCAGAATGGTGGTCGTCACCGTCTTTCCAGGGCCACAGGTCAAGCCACCCCCGCGCGCATGAGATCGTGCAGGTGCACCACACCGACCAGCGACCCATCCTGCGCTATAACCGGCATCGCCATGATGCCGTGCTCCTCCATGCGATGCACGGCAGCACTCCCGAGCTCATCGGGATCGGCAACCCGCGGCGACCGGTTCATCACATCGGACACGCCAACGCGTAGAACGTCCATCTCACGCTCCATCAGACGCGTCAGATCGCCAGCGGTCATTATGCCGCTCACGTGGCGCACCTCGTCGATGATCATCACGATGCCACGTCTCTCGGCCAATTCGACGATCGCCTCGCGTACCGTCGCCGTCGGAGGCAGCGTCGGCAGCGAGTCAGTCAGCATCACGTCGCGAACGCGCGTGAGAAGCTTGCGACCGAGCGCGCCGCCGGGATGAAAGCGCGCGAAGTCGTCCGCACCGAATCCCTTCTCCTCGAGCAACGCAACCGCGAGCGCGTCGCCGAGCGCTAGCGCAACAGTGGTGCTCGTGGTCGGGACGAGTCCGTGCAGACACGCCTCCTCCCGCACCCACGCGTCGAGCGTCTCGTCGGCATGCGAGGCCAGCGTCGATTCTCGCTCACCAGTGATCGCGATCGTCTGCACGCCGAGTCGCTTGAAATGATCCAGCAACGGCAGCAGCTCATCCGATTCGCCACTCTTGGAGATGAGAATCGCGACGTCCGCCTCTCCCACGATTCCGAGATCGCCGTGGATGCTGTCTGCAGCGTGCAGAAAAACCGCGGGAGTTCCCGTGGATGTGAGGGTCGCCGCGATCTTGCGTCCGATCAATCCCGACTTGCCGACGCCACACACGATGACGCGACCGCGCGCGGTGGCGATCATCTCGACCGCGCGCACAAACTCATCGCCCAGCCGCGACTCGGCCTCGAAGATCGCCTCGGCTTCGAGGCGCAGAACGCGGCGACCGCGCGCCGCAACACCGGCGTTCAACGACGTACTCGTGCCCATAGATCCACCATGCGGTCCACGAGGTCGGGTAGATCCGTGAGCGGCAACATGTTCGGCCCGTCGCTCGGTGCGTTATCGGGCGTCGGATGCGTTTCTATGAACACGCCGTCCGCCCCTGCGGCGACCGCGGCGAGTGCGAGCGTCGGGATGAATTCACGGGCTCCGCCGCTGGAACCACCAACGCCCTGACCCGGACGCTGAACGCTATGCGTGGCGTCGAAGATCACGGGCGCGTCACACGCTGATTTGAGGCGCGGAAACGCGCGCATGTCGACTACCAGATCGCCGTAACCGAAGAACGTTCCGCGCTCGGTAACCGCGACCTCGTCGCCACCAGCCTCGCGGACCTTGTCCAGTGCACCGCGCATTCCTTCCGGGTGCATCCACTGTCCCTTCTTCACATTCACGGGACGACCCGTCGCGCCGGCCGCGTGCAAGAGGTCGGTCTGGCGACAGAGGAAGGCCGGGATCTGCAACACGTCCACCTGACGCGCGACTGCCGCGCACTGCTCCGGCAGATGAACGTCGGTGAGAACCGGAAGCCCAGTCGATGCTCGCACGCGCCCGAGCGCGGCAATGCCCTCGTCCAGCCCCGGTCCACGCGCGGCTCCAGCGTTGGAGCGGTTAGCCTTGTCGAAGCTGGCCTTGTATATGACTCCGCCCGGAACGCGCTCCTCGATCCGGAGAAGCGCCTCTGCGACTTCCAGATTGAGCGCATCGTCCTGGAGTACGCACGGCCCCGCGATTAGAAAGAACCTGTCGCGCGGAAAGAGCGAGCTCACGACAGAGATTCGGTTCCAACACGTGATTCGGCGCTCTGCGACGCCGCCACGCTCGCATGCTCCGCCGCGGCTGCGATGAACCCGGCAAACAACGGATGCGGGCGAGTCGGGCGCGACTTGAGCTCCGGATGGAACTGGCAGCCGAGATACCACGGATGCGTCTGCAGCTCGACGATCTCGACCAGCGAACCATCCGGCGACAGGCCGGATAGTGTGAGGCCATGCTCGATGAAGCCATCGCGGAACGCGTTCGATACCTCGTAGCGATGCCGGTGCCGCTCGCTTACCTGCTGCGTGCCGTACATGGCTGCCGCACGCGTTCCCTCGCCGAGCCTGCACGGATACTGGCCCAGTCGCATCGTGCCACCCATGTCGGTTACGTGCTGCTGCGACTCCATTAGCGAGATGACCGCGTTTCCGCATTCCGGCGCGAACTCGCTGGAGTTGCTGTCATCGAGTCCCATGACGTTGCGAGCGAACTCGACAATCGCCACCTGCATGCCGAGGCAGATACCAAAGAACGGCAGTCCGGCTTCGCGCGCGTACCGGATCGCCTCGACCATTCCCTCCACACCGCGCACGCCGAATCCCCCGGGCACTAGCAACCCGTCGTACTCGGCGAGTATCTCGCGTGTGCGCTCGCGCGACGTGAACGTGTCGCTCGAGATCCATGACATGTCCACGCCGACGTTGTTCGCGATGCCACCGTGGATCAGCGCTTCCTGCACGCTCTTAGCTGTCGATGAACTCGGTGTACTTCCCGACCACCGCAATCTTCACTCTGCGCGATGGAGAGATGATGCGCTGCACCAGTCGGCGCCATTGCGTGAGATCCGGAGCGCGCTTGCCGAGCAGGCCGAGCCGGTGCATCACGCGCTCGTCCGCGCCCTGTTCGTGGAACACGAGCGGAATCTGGTAGATCGTCGGAACATCGCGACTCTCGACCACTGCGCCGAACTCCACGTTGCAGAAGAGCGCGATCTTTCGCTTTACGTCTTCGGAAAGGGCGCGCTCGGTTCGGCAGATGAGAATGTCGGGCTGTATTCCGAGCTGCATGAGCTCGCGCACGGAATGTTGCGTCGGTTTCGTCTTCACTTCGCCGGCGGCCGCGATGAACGGAACCAGTGTGAGATGGATGAATATTCCGTTCTCGCGCCCGATCTCCTGCCGGAACTGGCGCACGGCCTCGAGGAACGGTTGCGATTCGATGTCACCGACCGTTCCGCCGATCTCGACTATGACAACGTCGTTGTCCGGCGCGAGCCGCTTCATCGCGGACTTGATCTCGTCGGTGATATGGGGAATCACCTGGACGGTGGAACCGAGGTACTCGCCCCGCCGCTCCTTTGTGATGACGTTGAGGTAGATGCGCCCCGTCGTCACGTTGTTCATCTGTGACAGCGACCGGTCTATGAAACGCTCGTAGTGCCCGAGGTCGAGATCGGTCTCCGCGCCGTCGTCGGTAACGAACACCTCGCCGTGCTGGAACGGCGACATGGTTCCGGGATCGACGTTCAGATACGGATCGAATTTCATGATCGTGACGCGCATGCCGCGCTCGACCAGCAGTCGTCCGATCGACGCCGCCGCGATCCCCTTCCCCAGTGACGATACCACACCACCGGTGACGAAGATGTAGCGCGTCTGCTGCGAGGACTCAGTTCTCATTGCCATCATTGCTCTCCCGCCGCGAACGAGCGCCATCGCTCATTCGCAGCCCGTAGGTCCTCTTCAGTGTCTATTCCGCATTCGGCGGGCTCGTTGATGACGGCAACGCCGATGTTCATTCCATGTGCAAGCGGCCGCAACTGCTCCAGCCGCTCGATGTCCTCGAGTGGATGCGGCGGAAGCGCCATCCACTGCGCGAGTGCGTCCCGCGTGTAGGAGTAGACGCCTATGTGTTGCAAGGTAAGCGGGTGCCTGAGCGGCGCGTCAGCGTCTTCGCGTAGAAACGGGATCGGCGCGCGAGAAAAGTACAACGCTCGGCCATCGGTCCCAACCACCACCTTCACTATCGAGGGACGGTCGAATATCTCGGCCGAAGCGGTCGCGGCGACGGTTCCGAGGGTGAACTTCCCGCTCCTGACGACGTCAGCGGCCGCGGCGATGAAGCCGGCCGAGATGAACGGCTCGTCGCCCTGGACGTTGACGAACGCGTCGTAGGACGCGAATTCGGGGTTGCGCGATACTTCCGCGACGCGCGCCGTGCCCGAGGCGCAATCGCTGCTCGTCACCACGACGTCTGCACCGGCCGCTCGCACGACGCTGGCGACCTCGTCGTGGTCCGTTGCGACGACCACGCGGTCGGCGACGCCCATCCTCTCGACCCGTCGCCAGACACGTAGGACCAGCGGCTCTCCTGCGAGGTCGCGAAGCGGCTTCCGGGGGAGCCTTGTGGCCCCGAGGCGGGCCGGGATCACGACCACGGTCTTCATCGCGATCGAAAAAATGGGGTGCTGGACGCAACTTTCACGCCACCAAAGTTACCATTTGCGGAGTGGCGGCGCAAAGGGGAATTAAGCGCGAATGGTGTTCCGAACGCCCGTTCGATAGCTAAGGACCGGCATCACGGCCCGAGCGAGATTCCGGCGCCGAAGTCGGACTTGTGCGTCCTGGGATTTACGACGTAGTCGAGCGTTAAGATCGAGACACCAAGCCGTACTCCGACGTTCTGGACCGGTCGCCCAAATCCCCCGACCGCCGCGGCGCCCATCGCAAAGTGCGGAGCGATGTAGGGGCTGCCCAGAATCGGGACCTCGATGCTGTGGATCGGAACGACGTACAGCGCATCGAGAAAGTACAGGTGATCGCCGCCCATGTTCAGCAGGTCGACTGTCGCGAGTGACCCCGACCCACCCACATAGGCGTATCGCTGGCGCGGCGTGAAGGAGCTCGTGGCCGTAGCGACGAGATGGCCCCGAACATCGAGGTGTTGCCCCGACACCGTCCTCACACTCGCGCCCTCGTCGAACGTGACCTGCTGGAAATTGCCGCCGAGCGGCGTTTTGCCAGCAGCCTCGATCAGCACACTCGCCATGAGCGACGCGGGCAGCCCCGCGTACTCCAGATGCCCGCCGCCGATGACCGACGTGATGTGGCCTGCGTCGATCTCGGGGTTCGGGCGCTGAATCCCGTTAGCCGTATCGCTGCGATTGAAAAAGCTGAACGGGCCGTTCCCTGTCCCGTTTCGCCACCCTGTGGACCAGTCACGCTCGGCGCGCGCTCCGACGAAAATCGTGGCGGCCTCGACGTCGCCCGGCAGATGCAACGACGACGTGAGACGAGCTTCACCGCGATCGCCGCGGAAATAGTTTCGTGAATCGCTGCCAAGGCCAAGCGAGGTCAGCGAGTTGATGATATTCGCGCGAATCCAGCTGTCGTTGGTAAACGTGCCGCGCGCCCCCGTCAGCGTGAAGCCCACGCTCGAATCGGCGGTGAACTGTCCGACTATCGAGAGTGAAGGATCGATCTTGCCGAGGTGCGAGCGGTACGTAATCGCAGGAGTCACGACCAGCCTGTCGTCACCGACCGTGAGCGTCGGGGTGAGCGGTACGGACAACCCGTTCACACGATTGTACGTAGGCAGGTTGTCGAGCGTCAGCGGGAACTCGACGGAAACCTGCGCGCGTGCAGCAGGCGCAATCATGAAGACCGCCGCAAGTGCAGTCAGTACTCGCGTCACCAACGATCGGGTCATCGGGTAAGGTCCAGGAAGTTGCGCAGCAGCTGCTTGCCTCCGTCCGTGAGGACGGATTCGGGGTGAAACTGCACTCCGTAGACAGGATGCTTACGATGCTGCATCGCGTGAACCTCGGTGCGGTCGTCGTCGCTCCAGGCGGTAATCTCCAGATCGGACGGAAGCGACTCCCGATCCACCGTCAGCGAATGATATCGCATCACGCGCAGCGGATCGGGAAGGCCGGCAAAAAGTCCCGCTCCGTTGTGCCTCACTTCCGATGTCTTGCCGTGCATCAACCTGGTCGCGCGAACCACGCGGCCGCCATACGCGGCGCCGATTGCCTGCTGGCCGAGACATACACCAAGTATCGGAATCGACGATCCGTAAGCGCGAATCACATCGAGCGTGATTCCGGCCTCGGCGGGTGTCCTGGGACCGGGCGACAATACTATCGCACTCGGCGCGAGCACCCCGACCCCGGAAGCCTGAATCTCGTCGTTGCGCCGCACCATGACCTCGGCGCCAAGCTCGCCGAGATACTGAACGAGGTTGTAGGTGAAGGAATCGTAATTGTCGATTACGAGGATCATTTCTGTGTCACATCTGAAAGCCGCTCGCGCGGATGGAA
>DATNCZ010000156.1:0-7945 GCA_035553335.1 Gemmatimonadaceae bacterium | reverse complement strand
GGATTTGCGTGTGATACCCATTCCGGGAGCATCCGCGCTGCTGTCCGCGCTGGTGGCGTCGGGAATCTCAGCTGAACAGTTCACGTTCCTCGGATTTCTTCCGCGCAAGGGCGGCGAGCGCGAGGCGATGGTGCGTACGATTCTGCGTTCTCCGTTCACCACGATTCTGTACGAATCGCCGCAGCGTATCGCGGCGACGCTTCTGGATCTGGTCGACGCGGGCTGTGGCGACCGGGCAGCGGCGCTCGCACGCGAGCTAACGAAGCGGTTCGAGGAGGTGCGTCGCGGAACCATCGCGTCACTGAGCGAGACCATCGGCGAGGGTATCAAGGGCGAGATAGTGCTCGTGATCGCCGGTGCGACGGAGCGTGCTCCGACGGAGGTCGAGGCCCGTGATACGGTTTCGCGGATGCGTTCCGAAGGAGCCTCGTCGCGCGACATAATAGAGCGGCTAACGGGAGAGCTTGGAGTGCCGAGAAACATCGCGTACAAGCTGGCGCATTCTCCGCCCGATTCGACGCCGGCCGGTTAAGTTCCCAGGGTGGCTCTGAACCCGAAAAAAGACCGATGATCGCCCCGCTCGATCTCGTCGCCGAGGCGACGCGGATGCTGCTGGACGACTACGCCGAAACTGAAACGCAGGGTGGCACAACCGCCAGTGCGCGTGAGCTTAGCCTGCTGGATCCGTCGCTGGTGTCCGCCGATCTTGGTCCGCACGGGCCCGTAGCGAGAGCGATGCAGCGGTTCGGCCAGCGGTTCGAGGACCGTCCGACTCAGCGCGCGATGGCAGAGGCTGTCGTCGGCCTCTACAACACTGGCGGCGTCGGCCTGTTGGAAGCGGGAACCGGCGTTGGAAAATCGCTTGGGTATCTGATTCCCGCGCTCCGGTGGGCCGCGGCGAACGGAGAGCGCACTGTAGTCTCGACCAACACTATCAATCTGCAGGAACAGCTCGTCCGGAAGGATCTGCCGTTTCTGCGCGACGCGCTGGCATCGGAGCAGAACGTGCGATTCGCGCTGCTCAAGGGCTGGCGCAACTATCTCTGCAAGCTGCGTCTCGCGCAGGCCACGTTGCTCGGGCCGAGTCTCGTGGACGACGACGCGAGCGAGGCACTGGAGGAGATTCGCCTCTGGAGCGAGACGACGGAAGATGGATCGCTGAGCGATCTCGCAACACCGCCGCGCGGCGAGGTGTGGGACGAAGTTGCGGCCGAGCCGGATCTGTGCACGCGCAACGCATGTCCGCACTATCAGGATTGCTTCCTGTTCAAGGCGCGACGTGAAGCCGCGCAGGCTGACGTCGTCGTGGTGAATCATCATCTGTTGATGTCGGACGTCGCGGTACGTCGCGCAGCGGGAAACTGGGAAGACGCTGCGGTGATTCCGTCGTACACGCGGCTTGTGATAGACGAAGGTCATCATCTCGAAGACGCCGCGTCGGCGCACCTTGGCGTCACGACGTCGCGGCGCACGTTGCAACGACTCTTCAACCGTCTGGACCGTCGCGGACGAGGGCTGGTCACAACGCTGGTCGAGCGGCTTTCGGCGTCGCGCGATCTGCTCGGCACCGCAAGTCTCGACGTCGTGACGCAGCGCATCGTACCTGCGGTGCGCGCGTCGCGCGAGAAGAGCGATCTGGTGTTCGATCTGTTGCTCGCGGTACTGCAGAACGACGCCGCGCCGGTGATGCGCATGAGTGACGACTTCACGCAACATCCCGTGTGGAAGGGCGGCCTGCACATAGCGCTGACGGATCTGTTGCGCGAGCTGCGGGTGCTTGGCGAGAGTCTCACACTCGTCGGCGATCGGTTGCAGGGTGGCGATCGGCGCGACGATACGCTGCTGATGCTCGTCAACGAGCTGCGCGCGGTCGCACGCAGACTCGATGCTTCGGCAGACGGATTGCTGCTCGCGCTGCGTCCGCCGGCAACGGTCGAGCCGATGGTGCGCTGGCTCGAGGTAAAGGGACGGGAAGGGAACATTGCGGTGACCGCGGTGCCGCTCGATCTCGCCCCCATTCTGCGCGACGATCTCTTTACGCGCGTGAAGACCGCAGTGGTGACGAGCGCCACGCTCGGCACCGAGGGCGACTTTGCATTCGTCGCGCGGCGGTTCGGACTCGACGGCAGCGAGATCACACCGGTGACCGCGGCATTCGCGTCGCCGTTCGACTACCAGTCACAGGCGTTGCTCATCGTTCCGACCGACGTGCCCGCACCGAACGAAGATGCCGCGCGCCACTTCAACGCCGTGTTGCGCATCATCGCAGATGTTGCGCGCGCGTCGGGTGGCGGGATGTTCGTGCTGTTCACGAGCCATCGCGATGTTCGCGCGGCTGGAGAGGCACTCCGACGGAATGATCTTGCGGATGAGTTCACTCTTCTCGTTCACGGAGAGGACGGCCGCGATGCGTTGCTGCAGCGCTTCCGCAACTCCGGCAACGCAATACTGCTTGGCACGTCGTCATACTGGGAAGGCGTCGACGTGCCGGGCGATGCGCTGCGTGCTCTGGTAATCGCGCGACTGCCGTTCAGGGTTCCGTCGGAGCCGGTGACGGCGGCGCAGTGCGAGGCGATCACAGCGCGCGGTGGTGACGCGTTCGGCGAGTACATGCTGCCGCACGCGTCACTTCGGCTCAAGCAGGGCTTCGGCCGGCTGATACGCACGGGCACCGACCGCGGCGCCATCATTATTGCGGATCCGCGCGTAATCACCAAGAGATACGGCCGTGAGCTTTTACGAGACCTTCCCCCCGCCAGGCGCATGAGTGGAGCGTGGAGTGCGCTTGAGCGTCAACTTCAACGCTTCTACGCCAAGACCTGAACAGCATGACTCAAACAGCCAGTGGCCGGCCCGGCAAGATCGTATGCGTGGGCCGAAATTACTCCGAACACGCCAAGGAGCTCGGCAACGCGGTCCCCAAGGAGCCCCTTCTTTTTCTCAAGCCGCCCTCCAGCGTGATCCGAGAGGGCGAGTCGATTGTCCTGCCACCGCAGTCGAATCAGGTGGAATTCGAGGGCGAGATCGGCGTGGTGATCGGGTCGAGGCTCTCGCGCGCGGACGTTGCGGCCGCCGCCAAGGCGATTCGGGGCATCTGCGCCCTCAACGACGTCACCGCGCGAGATCTGCAGAAGAGCGACGGGCAGTGGACCCGCGCCAAGGGCTTCGACACTTTCTGCGCGATCGGACCGGAATCCGCCGCCCCGGGCGACCTGAAAACCCTGGTGGTACTAACCCGGGTGAACGGGGTAGAACGCCAACGCGGTGCGGCTTCCGACATGGTCTTCCCGATTCCGGATTTGCTATCCTACATATCGGGAATCATGACTCTGGAGCCAGGCGACGTCGTTGCAACGGGCACCCCGGCAGGTGTCGGCAAGCTCGCCGCTGGCGATGTGGTGGAAATAGAGATTCCCGGAGTCAGTAAAGTACGCAACCCTGTCACCAACACCGTCTGAGTGCCTCCCTACAACGAACGCATCACAAAACTTCCGCCGTACCCGCTGGCCGACATTCCGCACAAGAAGCGTGCGTTGATCGCGCGCGGCGTGGACCTCATAGATCTGGGTGCTGGCGACGCAATCCTGCCGCCGCCTGAAGCAGCACTCGAGCGAATGACGCGCGCCATCCGTGAGCCGGCCATGGGCCGCTACGGATTCGAGATGGGACTCATGGAATACCGTGAAGCGATAGTTCGCTTCATGAAAAAGCGGTTCGGCGTCACATTCGATCCGCTCAAGGAAGTAGTGCCCCTCATCGGATCCAAGGAAGGTCTCGCACATCTCGCGCTCGCGTACCTCGACAAGGGCGACTACGCCATCATGCCGGAGCCGGGCTACAACGCGTACATGGGCGGAACGATTCTGTCCAACGGAACGCCGTACCGCTACGAGCTGCGCGCCGATAACAACTTCCTCGTCGAGCTCGACGAAGTGCCGAGCGACGTGCTCGCGCGTACAAAGATTCTCTATCTGAACTATCCGGGGAATCCGACCGCTGCAATCGCTCCGATGGAATATCTCGCGCGCGTCGTGAAGCAGTGCAAGGAGCACGACATCGTGCTCGTGTACGACAACGCGTACTCCGAAATGGCGTACGATGGATATGTGCCGCCGAGCATCTTCGAGGTGGAGGGAGCTCGTGACGTTGCCCTCGAATTCCATTCGATGTCCAAGACGTACAACATGACCGGCTGGCGTTGTGGCTGGGCATGCGGACGCGAAGAGCTGGTGCACGCTCTGGCGACCGTAAAGTCGTTCATCGATACTGGCTCGTATCTCGCGATTCAGGCCGCGGCTGCTGCTGCGCTGGACGTGCACGACGAGTTCGTTCCAAAGAACGTGGCGATCTTCACCGAGCGCCGCGACGCAGCTGTTGCCGCGTTCCGTGAGAACGGCTTCAAGTGCGACGTTCCGAAAGCTGCGATGTATCTCTGGATTCCACTCCCGCCGCACATTCCGAGCAAGGTGTTCGCCGACAAGTTGATGGAGCAGGAAGGTGTGGTCGTGTTGGCTGGTGCAGCGTTCGGCGCCGGAGGCGAGGGTTTCTTCCGTATCTCGTTCATCACGTCGCCCGAGCGCATCCGCGAAGCCGCGAAGCGTGCGGGACGCGTACTTGCCTCGTTCAACGACTAGGCTCGAGTAGACATGCAATTCCGCCGTCCGTCAGGTGCCTGGATCACCTCGATCGCCATTCACGTGGTGGTCGCGGTGCTGTTCATTCAGGCAATCCTGTCGCGGCATCCGGACTTCCTTTCGTTCGGCCACGCGGTACCAGCGCCGGTGGTCGAACGAGTAGGATTCCTGGCGTTACCTCAGCCGAAGAATCATCTCCCGCCGACACCGGGCAGGAGTGGCGGCGACGGACTGGCGAAAACGCCAAGCAAGCTGCAGATGCCGTCCGCGCCGACTCAAGTTCCGGCGACGATCACGCCACCAGCCAAGGGTCCGACGGTGAACTCCATTGGACCGTCGAGCGGGCCTCTCATCGGTGGCGGCGGGCAGCTACGCGGTGTTCAGCCACGCTACGAGGATCCGCGCGTCTGGGTTGCGCCCGGCGAGATCGCGAGCGCGCCGAAGACCGACGTGCAGCGGCTCGATAGCGTAATCAAGAACGACATCGGCGCCTTCAACGACTCGGTGCGCGTAGCGAACAGCGGCAGAAAACCTGGCGACTGGACCTTCGAGAAGGGCGGGCAGAAGTACGGCGTCGACAGCAAGTACATTCACCTCGGCCCATTCTCGATTCCGACAGCCGTCCTCGCGATGTTGCCGCTCAACATTACCGGCAACCCTACTACATATCAGCGCAACAAGACGCTCACCGCCAACCACGACGAGATCTTCGAGCAGGCTCAGCGCGGAATCAACGACGCGGACTTCGAGAAGGCTGTGCGAAGCATCCGCGAACGCAAGGAGCGCGAGCGGAAGGAAGCCGAGGAGATCAAGAAGAAGGCTGCACAGGACGCGACGTCGCAGCCGTAGCGGTTACGCGCCTGTCATTCCCGCGAAAGCGGGAACCCATGTTATCGATCTTCGAGTGCGACGGTACCCGGAAGCTGGTCGGCAGCAGATGGATCCCCGCTTTCGCGGGGATGACGAAGCCTACGTTACGAAACCAATCCGGATGATGCTGTCTGCGCGCTATCCGTCTCGAGTACGGTGAACGGCCTGAACACGCCGCATACGACTCCCAGCACGCCGAAACTGTCGCGCGGATTCACGACGATGTCACGGTCGGCCGGGTTCGCGGCCTTGAGCACCACCGTCTGGCCGTCATGCGACAGCGTCTTGATCGTCGCCTCTTCACCAATGCGCGCAGCGACCATGTCGCCATCCTTGGGTGAAGCCGCAGCGTCCACCATCACGAAGTCGCCGCTCTCGATCGCGCGCCCGATCATGCTGTCTCCCTTCACCTTCAGAAAGAAGACGCGCTCCGATGGCAGGAATCGCCGGTCCATCGTGATGAATCCTTCGCGATGCTCCGGAAGCAGCGCAGGCTCACCCGCGTGAATACGTCCGTAGTACGGCACCGGGGTCGATTGCGCGGCACCGCTGAAGCCGAGCAGCCGCACTCCGCGCGAGCGTGACGGGTCGCGCTCGATGTATCCCTTGCGTGCAAGCGACTGCAGGAGATCCGAGACCGTCTTGGTCGACTTGATCTCGAACTTCTTGCCGATGTCGCGAATACTTGGCTGATATGTATGTTCAGCCGTGAAATCGAGCAGGTACTGATAGACTGAGCTTTCGAGACGTGTCAATTGCTCAGACATAAGCACTCCGTGAGGGTTCGGGTTGTACGCTGTAGCACAAAAAATGCGGCGCGGTTCTCGACCGGTCAACCATTGTTTCGATTATTAAGGTAATCGATCGCTCGTTCGAGACGGGCGACCGCACGGTCCTGACCCTGCATCACGAGTACATCGAAGATACCGGGGCTGACAGTCAGGCCGGTCAATGCGACTCTGAGCGGCTGGAACAACTTTCCGCCGCCAATTCCGTGCCGTTCCGCGAGTCCCCGGAGCTCGGCTTCGAGGGTAGTCGCATCCCACGAAGGGACGGCGGCCAGTGCCTCGCGCGTGGAGGCGAGGATTTCCAGCGTGGCCGGCCTGTCCTTCCACTGCTTGGCGACCGCTTCGGGATCATACTCGATCTGATCCACGAAGTAGGGTGCCGCCTGGCGGACTATGTCGTCCACGACGCGCGCGCGCACGCGCAGCAGATCCACGAGCTGGAGATACCAGTCGTGGCGCGCGGCGAGCTCCTCGGCGGTCGCAAGGCCGGCCGCGATTATTGCGCGCGTTACCACAGGCTCCAGCTCGGCGAGCGGCATCATTGACATGTGCTGGCCGTTCATCCACTCCAGCTTCTTGGGATCGAAGATCGCGGCCTTGCGTTGCAGGCCTTCCGGTGAGAACAGCTCGACCATCTCGGCCAGCGTCATCACCTCGCGGTCGCCGCCGGGCGACCAGCCCAGCAACGCGAGGAAGTTGAGCATCGCCTGCGGCAGAAGCCCTTCGTGCTGGTAGTCGCCGACGGCAGTCGCTCCGTGACGCTTGCTCAGCTTCTTTCCGTCCAGGCCATGGATCATCGGAAGATGCGCGAAGCGCGGTAGCTCCTTGCCAAGCGCGCGGTAAAGCATGATCTGCTTGGGCGTGTTGGAGATGTGATCGTCGCCGCGCATGACGAGCGTGACCCCCATCGCGACGTCATCCGACACGACCGCGAAGTTGTAGATGGGTGTACGATCGGAGCGCAGTATCACGAAGTCATCGACGTCCTTGTTGGGGAAGGCGATGCGCTCGTGCACGAGATCATCCCATTCCGTGACACCGTGCTCGTCCGGAACGCGAAAGCGCACGACGTACGGGTCGCCGCGCTCGAGTCGCTGTTCCTCTTCGTGCAGTGGAATCTCAGCCCACTCGCGCTTGTACTTGTAGATCTCGCCGCGCGCCTGCGCTGCCGAGCGTCGCTCCTCGAGCACACTCTGCGGCGTGAAGTCGCGATATGCGAGCCCGGCGTCGAGCAACTGCTTGACGTCCGCGCGATGCCGCTCGAGGTTTCCGCCCTGATATACGACGGGCTCGTCCCAGTCGAGGCCAAGCCACTCGAGACCGTCGAAAATTGCGCGGGTGCTCTCGTCGGTGCTGCGGACCTTGTCGGTGTCCTCGATGCGGAGCAGGAACTGACCGCCGTAGCGGCGCACATACAGCCAGTTGAAGAGGGCGGTGCGTGCGCCGCCCACGTGCAGGTATCCTGTGGGTGATGGTGCGAAGCGGACGCGTGCTGGCGGGTGAGAGCTCATGTCACAAAGATGATGGATACGCAAACGGGCCCGTCATCGAGGACCGAGCCCGCCGTAGCGTGGAATATACGGAGAGGGAGGGATTCGAACCCTCGATAGAGGTTGACCCCCTATGCCGGTTTAGCAAACCGGTGCCTTCAGC
>DATNCZ010000155.1:0-3148 GCA_035553335.1 Gemmatimonadaceae bacterium | reverse complement strand
CGGGCCTCGAGATCGAGAAGCTGGAAGCCGAGCTCAAGGATCTGCGTGCGTTCATCAAGGAGATGCGCGACATCCTGGCATCGCGTCCGCGTCGCATGCAGATCATCCGCGAAGAGCTCCTCAAGGTCAACGAGACCTTCGGCGACGAGCGTCGCTCGGAGATCACAAATGATCAGGGCGAGTTCTCGGTCGAGGATCTTATCGCCGAGGAGGACATGGTGATCACCATCTCCCACACGGGCTACATAAAGAGGACTTCGACCTCGACCTATCGCAAGCAGCGTCGCGGCGGCCGCGGCCTGAACGGGCAGGGGCTCAAGGAAGAGGACTTCATCGAGCATCTGTTCATCGGCTCGACCCACGACTACATCCTCTGCTTCACCGATGACGGGCGCTGCTTCTGGCTCAAGGTCCACGAGATCCCCCAGGCCGGCCGCGCCAGCAGGGGCAAGCCCATCGTTAACCTCATCAACGTCCAGCCCGATACTCAGATTCGGGCTGTGGTCCCCGTCCGTGAGTTCGGGGATACGCAGTCGTTGCTGTTTTGCACCCGTCGCGGAACGGTCAAGAAGACCGCGCTGTCGGCGTACGCGAATCCGCGAGCCAACGGAATCAAGGCGATCAAGATCGAGTCCGGTGACGAGCTGATCGACGTGCAGGTTACAAGTGGAACTAACGACGTCGTGCTCGCAACCAAGCACGGACTGTCGGTGCGGTTCCATGAGAAGGACGTGCGTGAGATGGGCCGCGACACAACCGGTGTGAAGGGCATCGAGCTACGCCCGGATGACGCGGTTGTCGGAATGGTCGTCATCAAGCGCGAGGCGACTCTTCTCGTCGTGACAGAGAAGGGACTCGGCAAGTGCTCGCACATAGACGATTACAGGGTTCAGAAGCGTGGTGGAAAGGGGATCATCACCGTCAATCGCACCGACAAGACAGGTGACGTCGTTTCGTTGATGGAAGTGCTCCCCGAAGACGAGATCATGCTCATCACGAAGCACGGCGTTATCATACGTTCGTCGGTTTCGCAGGTGCGCGTGACGGGAAGAATTGCGCAGGGTGTAAAGCTCGTTAATCTGGACGATGGCGATCTTGTGACCGCGGTCGCCCGTGTCATTCCGAAGACAAGGTCGAGGGTGACGACGGTGCCGTGGATGAGGAGATAGTCGAAACGCTTGCTGACGAAGAGTGACAAGGACCTGACTGAGCCGCCACACCCCACGAGTGCGGATCGGAATCTGATCGCGGTGGACCCGAAAGGAAATCCTCCCGAAGCAGATCTCGATCCCGCTCGAACGGATGTGACCGGTCCGGAGCGTGAGCAGGCGCCGCAGAATCTCTCCGATGCTGCGGCGCCAGCCGCCAGCGCAGAACCTGGCGATCAACTCGAGGCATTGCGTGCAGCGTTGCGCAAGGCCGAAGGTGAGCTGCTTCGCACGCGGCAGGAAGCGGAGAGCAAGCGCCACCTCGTGGACATCATGCACGAAGTCATGGGGAATCTCTCCACCGAAGAGATATTCCACATGGTCGCCCGGCGCCTCGCTCGCGCACTGCAGCTCTCCCATTCGTCGGTAATCCTTGCAAGACCAGGCGACGCGCGCGGAATGGTCGCCACCGCGTTCGAGCAACCCAATCTCGCAAATCTGGAGATCGAGCTCGATCGTTATCCCGAAGTATCAGCGGCGCTGGATCAGAAGCGGCCGGTGATCATTCAGGATTTGCAGACCAGTCCCTGGTACGCGCGTCTGCGCGAGCAGTGGGCACGCGACGGCACCCGCATGAACGTGCGCTCCGTCATCGCCATCCCGTTCGCGTTCGAGAAGATGCGCACCGGCGTGTTCCTCCTGCGCCGCACGACGGATCAGGATCCACTCGCGGCCAGCGACGTCGAGTTCGCCGACACGGTGATCAAGAGCGCCGTGAACGCCATCGAGCAGGCGCACACAATCGAGCAGACCAAGGCCGACAACGCTCGGCTCGAAGCGCTGGCTCACACGGACCCGCTTACACATCTTCTGAATCGCCGCGCGCTGACGATTCGTCTAGTCGCGGAGCTGGAGCGGGTACGACGGTACAATTCGCCGCTGACGATGCTCATGATCGACCTGGATCACTTCAAGCTCGTCAACGATACCTTCGGACATCTGGTCGGCGACGAAGTGTTGCGCGGCATCGGGATGATTCTGCAGCGAGCAGTGCGCAGCGTGGACATGGTCGCGCGTTACGGTGGGGAGGAGTTCGTGGTCGTCCTTCCCGAAACAGGTGAGATGGGGGCCGTCGCGTTTGCCGAGCGTATCCGGCAGCGGGTGGAACAGCACAACTTCGAGGCGGCCAGAACAGCTTCGGTACGGGTCACCGTTTCGATCGGCGTCTCGTGCTTCCCCTCGCCGCACGTGGACAGTGCCGAAGACCTGTTCGCGCAGGCAGACGCAGCGCTGTATCGCGCAAAGGACCGCGGCCGCAACCAGGTCTGCACGTAGGGGTTCGTCGGCCCCACGAGAGCTGGTTGGGGTACTCGTCATTCCCGCGAAAGCGGGAATCCATCTGTTGCCGATCAGCTTCGCGCTGTCCTCGCACTCGGAGACCGATGACATGTATTCCCGCTTTCGCGGGAATGACGAATCTCGGAGCCCCGTTCGCGCGGATTACGAAAAATCGACGAGACGACAAACTCTTCTATCTTCCAATCCGCTTCAGCTCCACCAGCATGCAGTGATCCTGCACCACGTCGATTCCGGCGCGCGCGATCTGTTCCGCCGCCTCGTCGTTGCGAATGCCGAGCTGGAACCAGACGGCTTTCGGGTGCTTCGCGATTATGTCGTCGACATGTTGTGGAATGTCCTTCGGGCGCCGAAAGACGTCGACGATGTCGATGTCGCCGGGAACATCGACGAGCGAGCGGTACACAGGCTCGCCGAGCACTTCCTTGACATCGGGATAGTAAACCGGGACCGGAATGATTTCGTAGCCCGCGCGTTGAGTGTATTCGGGAACGTAATACGCCGGTTGCTGCGGGTCGGGCTTGATCCCGAGCACCGCGACGCGCCTGGATCGCTCCAGGAGGTCGCGGACCTGCTCCGGAGTCGTGAGAAGATGGTCTTGCCAGCTCATGTCTGAACAA
This sequence comes from Gemmatimonadaceae bacterium, assembly GCA_035553335.1. Classification (GTDB taxonomy): domain Bacteria; phylum Gemmatimonadota; class Gemmatimonadetes; order Gemmatimonadales; family Gemmatimonadaceae; genus Fen-1247. The sequence goes on along the minus strand of DATNCZ010000155.1, from coordinate 24 downwards.
TAGCCACGCGCGGAACCCCCCGCG
>DATNCZ010000154.1:0-5470 GCA_035553335.1 Gemmatimonadaceae bacterium | reverse complement strand
ACGAGCGTTCGAATAGTCTCCGGCTCGCGCCATTCGTCGAAGCGCGACCAGGCATCTTCCCCTATGAGCAGATACAGCTCCACGCCCGGGAATTCGGCCACAAGCGATTGTACGGTCGCAACCGTGTAAGATAACCCGGGCCGGTCGATTTCGATCCTGCTCGCCTCGAAGATCGGGTTATCTGCAACCGCGGCCTGCACCATTCTGAAGCGCTGATCGGCCGACGCGACGTGCTGCGCTCCGGCCTTGAGCGGCTGCTGGGCGGTCGGCACCCACAGCATGCGGTCAAGTCCCAGGCGCTCGGCGGCATCCACTGCCGCGAGATAGTGCCCTATGTGCGGGGGGTCGAAGCTTCCGCCGAAGACGCCGAGCCGCACTGCTTGGCAACCTCCTTGTCATTGGGGTAAGCCTTGAGCGCTGCTGTACAGAGATCCTTCGCATCCGCGTCGTACTTGATCGCGCGATACGCCGTCAGCAAGTCGAGGTACGCCTTGTGTGTCGCCTTGGCCGTGGGGTGCTTCTTGATGACGTCCTTGAGGTAGATGATCGCCGAATCATATGCGCCACGCCGGAGATAGTGGTCGCCCACGTCCAGATCCTTGGTCGCGAACATGTTGTCCAGACGCGCGATCTCGGCGTTTGCCTGCGGCACGAGATGCGAGTCCGGATACAGCGACACCAGCGACTCGAAGGTATTCAGCGCAGACGTACCGTAGGTGGGATCGAGCTCCGGCTTGCGCCACATCTTGGCGTACGACCGCCCGCCGGCGAGAAGCGCCGTCGGGGCCAGACTGTCGTCGGGGAACGCGTCCGAGATGCGGGTGAAGCTCTGCGCAGCCAGAAGGTGGTCACCGTTCTTTTCCTGAGACTCGCCCAGGTAGTAGTAGGAGAGCGGCAGCAACGCGTCGCGGGCAGGCAGATCGTGCGTGAGCTGCTCGAAACCCTTGGCCGCGTCGTCGTAGTGATGCGCGTTGAACTGCTTGAGTGACGCCGCGAATAGCGACTCTGGGCTGCTGGCGTACAGCTTGGGATCGAAGTTGCCGTGGCAGGCCGTGGCGAGGACGAGCGCCAGGAGCGGTCCGAGAATTACAAACGAGCGGCGAGCACGGTTCACGCGGTTTTTTCCTGGGCGCCGTTGTGCTGGCGTCCTATCGAGTAGTAAGTGATTCCGACATTGGACATCTTTTTGGGATCGTACAGGTTGCGACCGTCAACGACGATGGGCCGTTTGAGCGTGGCCTTGAGACGGTTGAAGTCGGGGTGGCGATATTCGTTCCAATCCGTGACGATTACCAGCGCATCAGCGCCGGCCAGAGCATCGTACCCCGTTTCGGCGTAGCAGATCTTGCCGCCGCAATCGCCGATCCGGCGACGCGCTTCTTCCATCGCCGCAGGGTCGTGCGCGCAGACAGTTGCGCCCCACCCAAGCAGCTGTTCGATCAGCACGAGTGCAGGTGCTTCCCGCATGTCGTCGGTTCCCGGCTTGAACGAAAGCCCCCAGACGGCCACGCGGAGGCCTTTTAGGTGATTGTTCTCCGAATCGCGCAAGTCGCTTTCTGACAACGAGTTGTCGTGGCCGTGTTCATGTACTACATGAGATAGCAAGGCGCGCCGGACTTTCTCGCCGAGCCGTCGCTTCTGACGCTCGTTGGAGCTATCGACCGAGCTGAGTATCTCGAGCGGGACGCCGGACTGGGTGCCGGTGCGTACGAGCGCCTTTACGTCCTTGGGGAAGCAACTTCCGCCGTACCCTGGCCCCGGGAACAGGAAGCTTGGCCCGATGCGCGTATCACTGCCGAGTCCTCGGCGAACCTCGTCGACGTCGGCACCGGTCGCCTCGCATAGTGCGGCGATCTCGTTCATGAAGCTGATGCGGGTCGCCAGCATTCCGTTTGCGGCGTACTTGGTCATCTCCGCGGACGCGATGTCCATGTAGATGACCGGGCGGCCGGTACGCACGAACGGAGCGTATAGCTCGCCCATGACCGTGGTGGCGAAATCGCTCTCGACACCCAGGACTACACGGTCGGGCTTGAGGAAGTCCTCGACGGCGGCGCCCTCTTTCAGAAACTCGGGATTGCTGACGATGTGGAACGGAAACCGCGCGTGCCTGGCGACCGCCTTCTTGACCAGCGGCGCGGTACCTACGGGCACGGTGGATTTGGTGACGACTACGGTCTCGCGCGTGATCGAGCGCCCAACGGTGTCGGCGACGGCAAGGACGTGGGACAGGTCCGCTGACCCGTCCTCGTCCGGCGGCGTTCCGACGGCGATGAACACCACTTCCGCATCCGCGATGGCGGCTTCGACGTCCGTGGTGAAAACGAGCCGGCCGTCAGCCTGGTTCCTTTCAACGATCGCGTCCAGGCCGGGCTCGAAGATCGGGATCTCGTTTCGCCTGAGGCGTGAGATCTTCCCTTCGTCCAGATCGGCGCAGATCACCGCGTTGCCCGTTTCAGCGAGGCACGCCCCGGCGACCAGGCCGACATAGCCCGTTCCTATTACAGCGATGTTCATGTTGCGCTAGGCCGCGTCTGCCGACAGCGGCACGATGCGCCCGGTCTTGGACGTGAGACCCTTGGTGGCATTGCGTGCATCCACTACGACAGGCGCCAGATCGACGACTCGCTGATAGTTCACCGCGTCGTGATCGGTGACGATGACGACCGCGTCCGAGTGCTTGAGCACGGCATCCGTCAGCTCGACGCTCGTGAAGGTGTGACCGTCCTCCTTGAACGTGGGCACGTGCGGGTCGTGGAACGAGACCTTTGCACCACGTCCCTCCAGCAGCTTGATCACGTCGAGTGCCGGACTCTCACGCATGTCGTCGATGTTCTTCTTGTAAGCGACGCCGAGCACGAGAACCTTGCTGCCATTCACCGATTTGTGCTCGTGATTGAGCGCCTGCGCGACCTTCTCCACTACCAGGGCCGGCATCTGCGAGTTGATCTCGCTGGCCAGATCGATGAAGCGCGTCTTGTAGTTGAGCGTGCGCATCTTCCACGCGAGGTAGTGCGGATCGAGCGGGATGCAGTGGCCGCCGATACCGGGGCCTGGCGTGAATTTCATGAAGCCAAAAGGCTTGGTGGCAGCTGCGTCGATCACTTCCCAGACGTTGACGCCGAGCTTCTCGCAGACGATCGCCATCTCGTTTGCGAGTCCGATGTTGACCGAGCGGAACGTGTTCTCGAGCAGCTTCACAAGCTCTGCCGTCTCGGTCGAGGTGACCGGCACGATCGTATCGAGGCAGCTCTGGTACAACGCGGTCGCTACTTCCGTGCAGGCGGGCGTAATTCCGCCGACCACCTTGGGTGTGTTCTTGGTATGCCAGACCGGGTTGCCCGGATCCACACGTTCAGGGCTGAAGGCGAGGAAAACGTCGGTACCGATCTTGAGGCCGGCGGATTCGAGCTTTGGCTGCATCAGCTCGCGCGTGGTGCCGGGATACGTCGTGCTCTCGAGCACTACGAGCATTCCGGGATGCGCGTAGTCGCTGATGGTCGCGGTCGCGGCGACGACGTAGCTCATGTCGGGGTCGCGCGTCTTGACGAGCGGAGTCGGAACGGCGATCGAGACGCAGTCCATCTCCTTGATGCGCTTGGGATCGGTCGTGGCCTCGAACAGCTTCCTGCCGACGACGTCGGCGAGCTCAGCGGATGGAACGTCCTGAATGTGTGACTTGCCGGTATTGAGCATGTCGGTCAGGCTCTTGGTTACGTCGAAGCCAATGACCTTGAATCCGGCTTTCGCGAACTCGACCGCGAGCGGAAGTCCTACGTAGCCAAGTCCCACAACACCGATGACGGCGGTGCGGTCGGCGATTTTGTCGAGAAGACGCTGCTTGTTATCCATTCGTTTGGAGGGCCCTCAACGGCCGTAGAAAGCGCGAACCGCCGAGATTACCTCGTCGCGCTGTGAGTCGGTAAGCTCCGGGTATACCGGCAGCGATACAACTTCCTTTGCCGCACGCTCGCTCTCCGGGAAATCGCCTTCCTCGTAACCGAGGTAAGCGAAGCACGGCTGGAGATGCAGCGGCAGCGGATAATAGACAGAGTTGCCGATGCCGCGTTTCTTCAGAAATTCCTGAAGCTCGTCGCGGCGCGCGGCGCGCAGCGTGTACTGGTTGTAGATCGATTGATTCCTGCTGTCGATCACGGGAGTGCGCACACCGTCGAGATCCGCGAACGCCCTGTCGTAGAGCGATGCGTTACGACGACGCGCGGCGCTCCATGCTTCCAGGTGCGGCAGCTTGGCGGACAGGACGACGGCCTGCAGCGCATCGAGTCTGCTGTTGTAGCCGACCTCTTCGTGAAAGTACGTCTTGACGCTGCCGTGTGTCCTGAGTCTCCGGAGCCGCGCGGCGAGCTCATCACTCTGAGTGACGGTCATGCCGCCGTCGCCGTAACCGCCGAGGTTCTTGGACGGAAAGAAGCTGAACGTACCGATGTCAGCAATCTCACCGGCCATGACCTGACGTCCGTCGACGTGTCTGCTTGCGCCGATGGATTGCGCGGCGTCCTCGATGACGGGCATTCCCTCCGGGACCACGTTCCGGATCTCGTCGATCGCTGCCATCTGGCCGAACAGATCGACCGCAATGACGGCCTTGGCGTCGGGCGTGTTGCGCACCGTTTCGTCGACGGCTTGGGGAGAGATGTTGAACGTATCGGGATCGATGTCGGCGAAGACGGTTCGCGCGCCGACGTTGTGAATTGCACCGGCGGTCGCGAAGAACGTGAACGGCGTGGTGATTACCGCGTCGTTGCGTCCGACGTCGAGGGCGCGGAGTGCGAGCAGGATCGCATCGGTCCCGTTGGCGCAGCCAATGGCATGCCTGGTGTGCGAGAGCTGGGCGACCTGTTTTTCGAGGCGCTCGACGGGCTCGCCGAGTATGAAAGTCTGCCCGTCGACGATTGGCATGATTGCGGCGAGGACTTCGTCGCGAATCGTCCCGTGTTGGGCTTTGAGGTCTAGAAGGGGTACGGCCATGATATTCGGGGGTTGCGGGCGCCGTCCAGTCAGGAGGCCGGACAGACGACGATACAGCCTGGAAAGATCGCCGGTCGGAGCGCCCTAAGTCAATTAATTTCCGCTATGGGCGCCAGGTGTGCGCCCCCGCAACTTCGGCCGCGAGGAAGGATGGATCCGTACACCGCTCACACTATCATCCGCGACGTCACTTTCATTGCCATCGCGGCGATCGCGGGAATCGGCTACCCCATGGCGCGAGCCTATGGCAAGCGGGTCGAGAAGGGGATGGCCAACCTCCCACGGTCCCTCCAGTCAGCGGAGGCTGCCGAGGCGCGGATGGAGCGGATCGAGAGGGCTGTCGAGGCAATGGCGCTCGAAGTGGAACGGATGGCGGAGGGCCAGCGGTTCATGACCAAGCTGCTGGCGGAGCCGGGCCGTCTCAAGCCGCCGGAGAGTAAGGACTGACCCGTCGGATCGTCATTCCTGCACATGCGCAGGA
>DATNCZ010000153.1:0-12104 GCA_035553335.1 Gemmatimonadaceae bacterium | reverse complement strand
CGCGGAATACTCGGCAAGATCGCGGGCGTCAAGTTCTTCAACATCTTCGGGCCAAACGAGGATCACAAGGGCGACATGCGCAGCCTCGTGAACAAGGCGTATGGACAGATCGCGGAGACGGGTGAGATAAGGTTGTTCAAGAGCTATCGTCCCGAATACGCGGACGGCGAGCAGAAGCGGGACTTTCTGTACGTGAAGGATGCGGTCAACATGACGCTGCATCTTGCTGCAAATGAGAGCGCCAACGGACTGTTCAACGTCGGCAGCGGCGATGCGAATACATGGATCGATCTTGCGAACGCTGTATTCGCCGCACTCGGGAAGCCGGCGAATATTCGATTCATCGACATGCCGGAGGATCTAAGAGCCAGGTATCAGTATTTCACGCAGGCTGATATCGGACGCTTGCGGGACAGCGGGTACGCGGCGCCGATAACTCCGCTTGCGGACGCGGTGAGGGATTACGTGAAGAACTACCTAGTGCCGCGGGCGCATCTGGGCGACGCGTGATTGCCAGACGCGCGCCGCAGCGCCGAGTTCCATCGCAGCATCCGATCAGACATTAATGCGCGTCGATACAGGGCTTGCGGATCGGGTGGTTCCAGCCACCAAAACTTTATGGAATCTTGCCGTTGACGGAATTCGCATAGTCCGCAGGTTAGGGTCCGTTGAGGCATTAGCGTTTGTCATTGTGCAGTGGCGACCAATGCGTTGCAAGTCACATGAAATACGTTGTCCCACATTCGACCGGATCACTGATCATGCTCTTATCAAGGAGAGTTGTGGCAGTCTGAATCGGAGTTGTAGGCGCAACAATTATTGCCTGTGCGGGTGATATTACATCGCCGAAAGAGCAAGCGAGAATCAGTGCGGCAGCCGATTTGGTTGCCAGCACCCACGGCAGACATCAGCATCACACGCACCGAGGTCATCTTCTAGTCGTCGATGAAGTCACTGCTACCCTATCCGACGATCAGGGACATACATCCAACGTATCACCAGCCGTCGCTCGTAAGCTCGGTCGCGCGTTCGATAGAATGAATTACGTCCAAGATATGCTAGATCGCCTCGCGCGGGATCCGGCCTTCATAACACGTGTCAAGCGAGATAGTAGGCGATCAGTAATGCGCAGAGTGCGGCACACGAAGAATGCGACGACTTCCGATGCACAAACGCCCTACGCAAATGTATTCGCCCCCGCTGCAAATAAGCTGCTTCCCACAACGTCGCAGTCAATCAAGCCCCTGGCGCAGGCCGTGATCCGTACGCCGCCTGTCACCGCAGACGTGGATTATGATGACGATTCGGGATATTCGTGCACCGACATCTCCACGACAATCAACCAGCTCACGCCCGCTTATAATGAGGCGAAGGCTACCGTCGAAGATGAAATCGATGACGCGAATCTGAGTGGTGCGTCGATTGTTCTGAATCCTGATGGTACGCTCACTATCAATGGCGTCGGTGGCTATACAACCGAATTTCCGGATACGCTGGGGGACTGGGTCAACCTCGGTGAATTTGAAGCTGACTACGCGGATATGAGTGCGCAGTTGCTGCAGCTCAACATTCTCACGACGCTCTACGGTGCGGATGGGTGCTGGAGCCAACCCTTAGATCCACCCCTAGACCCCAATCAATACGGTTATGAAGGGTCATATACTTCAGACGATGGCAGTCAGGATGGCGCGGGCGGTGGAGTCACATGCTATTACGTCGATTGGTACGATGCCGATGGTACCTATCTCTACACCGACAATTATGGCTGCTACGAAAACCAGGATTGATCCAAGTCCGTTCCGTGTAGGGGATATTGTGGATTGCAGACGACTCGAGTCCGATTCCCTCCGTACACGCATTCAGCCTCATGGCGCAACTGATCGCACGTCTGGTGTGAGCTCGTGTCGCAAAGTACGCATAGGAGCGTCCTTGGTCATTCTGCTCGCGATGTCAAGCGCGCTCCCGCATACGGTCTACGCTCAGGCAGACTCCGCGAGAAGACAGCGGCAACCGTCGGTTGTTACTGCTACTTATACCGTACACGGCGATACGGTCCGTTGGATCCCCGACCCTGTGCTCTTCGCGAAGATGCGGCACCCGATCGACACCCTCAAGTTCATGTTTCTGGGTGACTCGGCGGTGATGTTTACGCCCCTGGGTGCGAAGGCGGTATCTTCTGCGGTTGCGAGAAATCTGCGGAGAGATTTGCAGGAAGTCGACTACTCGAAATGCCTGCAAAAACAGTTATCCGCTCCGGCGAGTTCCAAACCCGATCTGAACATATGCGGACCTCTCATGCCGGTTCCCACTCGTTCAGGTCGGATATCAAGGTCCACGTTTCTCCAGCATGGCGACACTGTTCGATGGATTCGCGTGCATGATCTGTCCATGTCGGCAGGGAAATCGCTCGGCAAGTCATCAGAGGTGGTAACGGATACGACTGACTTCATGTTTCGCGGCGACTCGGCTGTCATAATCAGGCCGCATGGACCGAGAGCCGTATCCCCGTTCTTCGCGTCAGTTCTCCGGAGGTTGATGGAGTCGGAGAAGGTGACTGAACAGTTACACCGCTAATTTGACGGTTGCTGACACCGGTCGCACGGGTATTCAGGCAGGCTTGATCTCACCGCGTTGGGGAACAATCTGCGAATCGTGCTAAAAATATTGTGCAGCGTGCCGCTCATCGCAGTATTGATCATGCTGCACCACACGTACAGGCGCTCAATTCCGTTCCGGAAGCCCGCGACCGAGATACCTGAATATCTTCAACGCAGGTCGCTGTGGGTGTTCAACTTCAGCAGCTATCAGGTCGCCGGTTACGACATGGTGAGCCGGATGCGGTACCTCTTGCTCGCTCTGGTTGTCGCATGGGCGATCTTCTTCGTCACCCTGATCGCGTTATGATGGGTGGGAAATAGCTGCCGTGTGACTGAAGGAGGCGGTGGGATTCGAACCCACGGTCCCTTACGGGACTCTGGTTTTCAAGACCAGCTCATTAAACCGCTCTGACACGCCTCCGGTACGTCCGGCGCGGATGTGCCCGCGCCGGAACAAGGCGCGGATATATCCGCGCCCTACGAAATTTACTGCTGCTGCGCCGTCAAAAGGTCCGCCAGACCGGTGCCGTTGGCAACGCGCTGCGTCGTCGCCATCACCTTCTGCGCATCGGCCTGACGGCCGACCTGGAGCAACGCTTCGGAGAGTACTGCACCCGTCCGAACGTACACGTATGGAATCCCAACCGACGGCCGGTCCACCCAGCCATGACGTGCGGCGAGCGACTTGGGTGCGTCGAAGCTCTTCGTCCAGAGTGAGTACGTCGTAGCGATGTCGAACCATCCGTCGCCCGGCAGATGCACGATCGTCGAAGACGCGGTCGGCGGAGTTGCGACGAGCTTCCGCGCCAGGCCGGTCGTCAGGAGATTGTTGCCGAAGCCCATCTCGTCGGGATAGCTGCCATCGGTACGACTGAAGTACACCGGAGTCGACGGAAATGCGTCGCGGATGATGTACAACACGAAGAGATCGGCGCGCTCGAGGCCGTGGAAGCCGCCCCCGAGGTCGCGTGGATGCACGGAGAAGTGAAATCCGCTCTTGGTGTTGAGATCCTGCGGTGCATCGAGCGCGACCGCGGGCGGTACCGAATCCGATTGCGTGTAGGTGAGATCGATAATCGGCTGGGTCGGACGCGTCCACGTGCGACCCGCGTATGCAGGCGGACCGTTGGCGACGTCGTACGGTCGAATAGGATTACGGATCAGCTGACGCGTGTACCAGTCGGTGTTGAGCAGCGACGTGCACAGCACGGTGACGTCAGGCCTTATGTGCTCCACTTCCTGCGCATACCAGAGGGGGAAGGTATCGTTGTCGCCCACGGTGATCAGCACGCCGTAAGGCTCGACGGATTCGAGCAGATCGTGCGCGAAGTCACGCGTGTCAGTCTGCCCATGCCGCGATGCGGAGCTCCAGTTGCCCCACAGCGGAATCACGGCAAGCAGCAGCAGCGGGGATGCCGCCATCCAGCTGGACTGGCGCGGAACTTCCACGGTCTCGGTTCCCATGCGCACCGGATCCGACCCGAACATCTGCGCAAGTCGCTCCCAGACGTTGAACAGTCCGAGCGCGACCCACACGCTCCACGCGCTGAAGCTCCACAGATAGAAATAATCTCGATCACGAACTTCCCGCGGTACGGCGTCGCCAAGCTCGGGTGCCTGCGAATAGCCGTACTTGAAGTTCATGTAGTAGATCAGCACCAGCGTAACGGTGAAGATCAGCGGGCCGAAGAACCAGAAACTTCGTCGGTCTCGTTGCCAGTGTACCCAGCCGCCAAGCAATCCCAGCAGCAGGAATACCCACGCGAGCGCTTCCTGAGCAGCTGCATGCGTACCATTTGCGTCCCGCAGCCACTGCCAGCGGAAATACGTCCACCACATGCCGATCTGCGCGGTGAACGGAATCTGCCTGTCCGTCAACGCCGGCTTGCCGTACTGAGTGCGGTTGAAGTTGTACATGAACCGGTCGTACGTCAGCTTGCTGAACGTACAATCCGCGGCGATCTTCGTCACGCAGCCCGTGGTCTCGCCTTCATTGATTCGCGGGAAGTACGCGGATCGAATCGGCTGCGTGAGAAACGGTGTCATTCCCAGTACGATCGCGAGCAGCCCGGCAAGCACGAGCTTCCAGCGCAGAAAGGTGCGCGGCCGGATCACGAGCACTGCAACGAACACCGCTGGCAACGCCAGGAAGCCGGCCATGTGATTGGCGTAGCCGAGTCCGCTCAGATAGGCGATGAGAACAAGAAATCGATCGGCCTTTGGACCGTCGGGGTCATCGCACCAGCGAACAGTGAGCCACGCAACGATCGCCATGCCGACGAGCGACACGGTATATACTTTTTCGTTGACGACTGACTGGGCCCACACGGTGAACGCTGTCGAGCCGATGAGCGCCGCGAGTGCACCGCCCGCGATGCGCTGCCATTTACGCGGCAGCCAGCCGGCGAGCACACGCTCCGCAATCAGGAACCACATTCCCGCCGACACCGCGCTGCACAGCGCAGCCAGGATGTTGATTCGCATCGCCACGTTGGGCGCGATGGGCAGGATCGAGAAGAACCGCCCGAGAATCACGAAGAACGGGTTGCCGGGTGGGTGCGGAAGGCCGAACGTGAAGGCCGCGGCGATGTACTCGCTCGTGTCCCACATCGCCGTGGATGGCGACAGGGTGACGAGGTACAGAACGAAGACCAGCGTTGCGGCGATCGCGGCCGCCCCGTAGGACGGGCGGTAATCGGCTTCCGCGGTTATTGTGGCTGTGGTTGCAGACATGGGCAGAAAGATAGGCTAGTGGCGGAACTGGCGTTGACCGGTAAATACCATCGCGATCCCATGCTCGTTCGCCGCCGCAATGACTTCCGCGTCCCTTATGGAACCGCCGGGCTGGACGATCGCCGTGACACCGGCCTCGGCGGCATGATCCACGCCGTCGCGGAAGGGGAAGTACGCGTCGGAGCCAAGCGCCGCTCCGGCGGTTTCATGGCCGGCGTTGTGCGCCTTGTGAACCGAGAGGAACGACGCGTCCACGCGCGACATCTGGCCGGCTCCGATCCCTATGGTAGCGCCGTCTCGCACGAGCACTATGGCATTCGACTTGACGCTCGCGACCGCCTGCCAGGCGAACGCGAGGTCGTCGCGCTCGCGATCGGTCGGTGTCCGGTCGGTAACGACTCTCCAGTGAGCGTAGGGAATGGGCTCCGGTGCGCGGTCCTGCACCAGGAGACCGCCGCGCACACGCTTGAAGTCGTACGAGCCGCGCGGCCACGCCGCGGTTCCTTCGAGCACGCGAAGATTCTTCTTCTTGCCGAGTATGCTGAGGGCATCGGGTGAGAAGGAAGGAGCGACGATGCACTCGACGAACAGACTGGACAGCGCTTCGGCGGCTGCCGTATCGACGGGCGCGGTGAAGGCGATCACGGAGCCGAACGCCGATTGTGGATCGCAGGCGAGAGCCTTCTGATATGCCTCGAGCGGTGACGAACCGATCGCAAGGCCGCACGGCGTCGTGTGTTTGATGATCGCGCAACAGATCTGGCCCGAGAATGCATCGGCTGCGAGCAACGCGCCTTCGAGGTCTAGCAGATTGTTGAAGCTCAACTCCTTGCCGCCGTGCTGCACCAGCGCGTCGAGTCCCCGTCCCTTCGATTCGACGTAGAACGCCGCGCGTTGTCCTGGATTCTCGCCGTATCTCAACGTCTGCGATCGCTCGAGCGCGATTACGAGCGAGTCGGCGAACCGGTCGCCGCGCTCGGACGCAAACCAGGCAGCTATCGCCCCGTCGTAAGCAGCCGTGTGCTCGAATACTTTTGCAGCGAGACGCTTGCGCAGATCCCTGTCGTCGTCCTTCGCCTGCAAGGTCGCCAGGACGCGAGTGTAATCGGCTGGATCGCAAATCACAGTCACCGCGTCGAAATTCTTGGCTGCCGATCGAAGCATCGCTGGGCCTCCGATGTCGATCTGCTCGACGACGTCATCGGCAGTCACGTCGGCACGCGCCGCGGTCTCTCTGAACGGATAGAGATTGACTGCGACGAGATCGATCCATGGGATCGCGTGAATGCGAACGGTTTCGGCGTGTTCGTCGGAATCGCGGCGCGCCAGCAGTCCGCCGTGAATCATTGGATGCAGCGTCTTGACGCGGCCGTCCAGCATTTCGGGAAACTGTGTGAGATCGCTTACGTCGCGAACGGTGAGGCCAGCGGTGCGCAGCGCGCGCGACGTTCCGCCGGTCGAGACGAGATCCCAGCCGAGCTCGACGAGTCCGCGTGCAAATTCCACGAGGCCGGTCTTATCGGAGACTGATAGTAGGGCGAGAGGCATGATGTATGTCCGTATTCAGCGCGTGCTACCGTCGGCAACGACGGTAGCGGCAAGCGCATCGATGATTCGGGGGAAGATGATGTGCTCGACGCGCAGCACCCGTGCCGCAAGGACATCGGGGGTGTCGTTTTCGAGCACGGGGACGGGCCATGTCGCGAGCGGGTGGCCGTCATCGTACAGTTCAGTGACCAGGTGTACAGTCACGGCGGACTCGCGCAGTCCTGCTGCAAGCACCGCTTCGTGCACGCGCACACCGTACATGCCGACGCCGCCAAAGGCGGGAAGTGGGCCAGGGTGCACGTTTACTATCCGGCCGCCGTAGTGCGCGATCACGCCGGGTGGCACGAGGCGCAGATATCCGGCGAGCGCAATCAACTGGATGTTGTGTCCAGTCAGGATGCGCATGAGATCGTCTTCCGAACGCGCATCGAACACCAGCGCGTCGATTCCGGCCGCGCGCGCTCGATCGAGCGCACCAGCGCTGGGCCGGTTCGACGCGACGACTACCACTTCGCCGCACGCCGCGTCACCGAGCGCTGCAAAGTGGTCCAGTATCGCCTGCAGGTTGGTACCGCCGCCGGATGCAAGAACAGCTATGCGCGTTTTCACAGCTGATCAGGCCCAAGCAGCACGTCGATCGCATCGGCAAGCGATGCAACGATGGTGACGTTCTCGCCCCTCGCGCATTCGACATCTTCTGGCGGCGTGGTGGGGCCGCTGATCAAGACCGGCGTACCGCCAAGCTGATGAAACGGTTCGACGTCACGCCACCGATCGCCGACGTAGCTCGGCGCACTCATGTCGAGTGCGTGCTCGGCGACCGCGCGCTCGAACAGCGCAATACCGGGTTTGCGGCAACTGCACGGTCCTGTGAAAGAGGGATGATCGGGGCAGAAATAGGTTGCGTCGATCATCGCGCCGCTGTCGTGCAGAAGTTCGTCGAGGCGCCGCTGCGTGAGCAGATAATCGTCCACCGTGAAACGGCCACGCCCTATTCCGGATTGATTCGTGATCACGATCACCGGGATGCCTGCGTTGTTGAGGCGTGCAACAGCGCGTGCGGCGCCGGCGAGGAGCTCGACATCCTCCGGGCGAGACAGGTAGCCCACGTCGCGAATGATGGTTCCGTCACGATCCAGAAAGACAGTCGTTGGCACCTGGCTCATCGAGCGTGACGGCGCGCGACGGTTCGTATGAGGGTGCGCGGGATACAGCATGCGATGCACATGAGATTGCTCATTGCGCTGGTCGCACGCGTCGAGTGGTATCGGGCGCGGCCGGCTTTGGCGCTGGTTCTTTCGATGCGCGCGGCTTTTCCGGTTTCGGTACCGTGAAGGTCCGGTCGGACGACAGCTTGCGACCCGTCGGCCCCGTTGCATTCAGTGCGTCGAGGCGATAGGTCGCACCCGCCTGCAGAGGCTTCGCAACAACAATGATCACGTTGCGCGCGAGAAGCGGGCGGGTAGGCTTCGGCAACACGATCCGCGCTGGTGCGGGACGCCGCTGTGGCACCGGGATCACCGATTGCTGCGCGGGAACGGGTGGCGGCAAGGGCAGTGCGTGAGCAGTGTCCTGCTGCTGCATCGCCTTGACCGACACGATCGCCACACGCGACGAGTCGGGCGCAGTCAGCGTGAACTGCGCTGGCGTGAGCGGTACGCGTGGATCTATGGGAGTGTCGAAGCTTGCGTCCAGCGTCACCGAATCCCGCACGCTCACACTTCCGAGCTTGGGTCCGGTCGAGTCGTGCGCAAAGGTGAGAATCTCGAGGTTGAGCGAATCGGCGAGGTCGACAATCGTCGTGTCGAACGCCTCGCCGGGATCGAGGCCGCGATTCCTGTTGGCATCGGCATAGCCACGAACGTCATACCGCGCGGGTGGAAGTCCGACGAGGCGGTAGTGACCGATCGAGTCCGACGCGGTTACGTACACTACCGAGGTATCGCTCTGGGGCCGCACTTCGATCATGCCGCTGGTGACCGGCAACCCGGAAAGCCAGTCGAACATCGTGCCTCGGATCGACGTGTTGGGGATCGATGGTCCGGTGGAAAACGTTACGACGGTCGGCGTCGTGCGCACGTTGCCGCGAAGGTCGGCGATGCCCGGAAGTATCGTGACAGTGTACGTCGTGTTTGCGCGCCAGCCCTTGGGTGGATGAATGCTGAGCGACGAACGATGCCACCCCACGTCAGGCTTTCCCCGCCGCGGCGATATGAGTACCAGGTCGCCGAGCGTCGTTGCTCCAGCCGGATGCTCGGAGATCACCTCGTCGAAATGAATCACGAAATCCTTTCCGCGCACGCCGACGCTGTTCGTGTCCGGCTGGATGCGCGTGATCGCAGGCGGCGTGTGGCGCTCAGGTCCGCCAGGCGGAACGCCCGGAGATGCGCACGCGAACAGCGCGAGCATCGCCAGTGCGTTGAAGACGCTGCTGCGTCGTAACCTCAAGTACCAACCCCGAGTGTAACGATCTTCTTGCGCAACGCCTCGGCGCGCGCGGACCATTCTCGCTCCTTGGCACGCTCGGCATCGACGATATGTGCAGGTGCACGGCTGGTAAACGACTCATTGGCGAGCCTGCCGCGCAGTGCAGCAAGCTGCCCCTCCAGCTGATTCACCTCGACTTCGAGCTTGCGCCGCTCCTGCTCGAGATCGACGAGGCCGCCGAGCGAGATGACGAGATCGCTTCCGTCAGCGAGCAAGGTGTGCACCGCAGGTCCATCCACTCGACCCGAAACCGTCAGCGTCGCGCGCGCGAGCTGCCCGATCAGTCCGGCCTCGGTGACGTACAACTCCGGAGTCGGTGTGGCCACGACGACTGCATGAACGACCTTGCCCGGTGTAACTCCATATTCCGCACGCATCGCACGCAGGGCGTCGACACATTCACGCACGCGCTCGAATTCCGCGGCGCCCGCGGGCACGGGTGACGCGACCGGCCACGCCGCGGTGCAGAGGAGCGGGGAATCCTTCGCCGCTCGCTCGGGCAGTCGTTGCCACAGCGCTTCGGTGATGAACGGAATCACTGGATGCAACAGTCGCAACGCAGCGTCGAAGACGTGCACGAGCACCGCGCGCGCAACGTCGCGGTCATCGCCGTCTGTCGCGACTCGGCTCTTGACGCTTTCCAGATACCAGTCGGCCAGCTCGTTCCACACGAAACGTCGCGCGGTCTCGGCGTACTCGTTCAATCGCAGCCCAGCGTGCAACTCGCTCCGATCCCACGTGGTGCCGGCGGGACGCGCCGGACCCAGGGCAGCGTTGCATTCCGCAATCGCGACGTTGAGACGGTCGAGAATCCAGCGGTCGGCGCGCGCGAGCCGCAAGGGTTCGATGTCGCTTATGGAAGCGACTGGCTCGTCACCAACCTTGGTCAGAAGAAAGCGTCCGATGTTCCAGAGCTTCGTCGCGAAATTGCGCCCCGGCGCGAACGACCGGTCCAGATCGCCCGGATCGAGTACCAGGTCCGCACCCATTCCCATTCCCGAGATCACGGTGTAGCGCAACGCATCGGCGCCATACAGACGCACGACGTCGAGCGGGTCGATCCCGTTGCCAAGTGACTTGGACATCTTCACGTGATTGGTATCGCGCACCGTTCCGTGCAGATAGATCGTGTGAAATGGCGCGTCACCCATGAAGGCGTAACCGGCCATTACCATCCGCGCGACCCAGAAGAACAGAATCTCCGGTGCCGTGACGAGATCGTCGGTCGGATAGAACGCCTTGAGATCTGCCGCATCCGCGTTGGGCCAGCCGAGTGTGGAAAACGGCCAGAGCCAGGATGAGAACCACGTGTCGAGCACGTCCTCGTCCTGCCGCACCGGACCGCCGCAATTGGGACACGACGTGACGTCCGTCCGGCTCACCGTCACGCAGCCGTGATTCACGCAGTACCAGACGGGGATGCGATGCCCCCACCAGAGCTGACGCGAGATGTTCCAGTCGCGAATTCCTTCGAGCCAGTTCACGTACACCGCTTCCCACCGCTCGGGAAGGATGCGGATGCGTCCGCTGCGAACGCCTTCGAGTGCCGGCGCAGCGAGCTCGCGCATGCGCACGAACCACTGATCCGACAGCCGCGGCTCGACAACCGTGCCGCAACGATAGCAATGCCGCACAGCGTGCTGGTGCGCCTCGATCTTCGCGAGCGCGCCACTTTCCTTGAGCATCGCGACGATGCGGTCGCGCGCCTCGAAGCGCTCCACGCCACGCAGCTCGGCGGGAACGCGTCCCTCCGCGTCGGTGACGTTGTCGATGTTGCCTTCTGCCGTCATGATCACCGGCATCGCGAGGTTGTGGCGCTTGCCAACCTCGAAATCGTTCGGGTCGTGCGCTGGGGTGATCTTCACGACACCGGTTCCGAACGCGGGATCGGCGTACGAATCCGCGATTATCGGAATCTCGATGTCTGCGATCGGAAGAATGACCTTTCTGCCGATCAGCGATGTGTATCGCTCGTCGTCCGGATTCACAGCGAGCGCGACGTCGCCGAGCATCGTCTCGGGGCGGGTAGTCGCAACGGTGAGCCACTTGCCCGGCTCGCCCGCGATCGCGTACCTGATGTGGTACAGCGAGCCCGCTTCTTCGTCGTGCTCCGCTTCCTCGTCGCTCAGTGAAGTGAGACAGCGCGGACACCAGTGAATGACGCGATGGCCGCGATAGATGAGCCCGCGCTCGTGCAGCTGCACGAACGCTTCGCGCACCGCGACGGACAGCTCCGGCGACAGCGTGTATGCAGTGCGAGACCAGTCGCACGACGCGCCGATCGAGCGCAATTGTTCGAGGATCGCGCCGCCCGTGTCGGCGACGAACTCCATCGTGCGTGCGATGAACGCCTCGCGACCGAGGTCGAAGCGTGTCTTGCCCTCGCTCGCCAGCAACTTCTCGACGATGTTCTGGGTTGCGATCCCTGCGTGGTCGGTGCCCGGGAGCCAGAGTGTCTCGTCACCGCGCATGCGGCGCCAGCGCGCAATCACGTCCTGCACCGTGTTGTTGAGCCCGTGGCCGACGTGCAGTACCGCCGTGACGTTCGGCGGCGGCATGACTATCGTGAAGGGCGTGCGATCTCCGCCGCTGCGAGTAGAGCGGGCGGCATCGGCCGTAAATGCATCGGCGGCGAGCCAGCGCTCATACCACTCGCGCTCGGTCGCCGCCGGATCGTACTGAGCTGGAATCTCAGCTGTCGGGGGCGTGGTCATTCAACGCCCAATTTAACGCCTGACG